>CAZJYF010000274.1:0-5742 GCA_964549665.1 uncultured Saprospiraceae bacterium | reverse complement strand
CTATATCCTAGCGATTTTATTTTTTTGGAGCGAAATTTTGGAATCCTCCTAATTAAAAAAGCCCTGCCGACACCATTATAGTGCAACAGGGCTTTTGGATGGAATATTAGTATGAAATAATTTTTTAGAAATCGTAATTCAGTCCAAATTTCAATCCGAAAAATTTTAATTTGACGTATTCAAATGAATTCATCCGGAAGTCGTGGTTGTAAATACTTTCGACTTCAAGGTTGAAATTTTTCCAAAAGTTGTAGTCAAATCCAACCGAGGCCCGGATGGAATTGATAGTAAACGGGTGCGATTTGAAGGTTTGTTCCAGCTTATATTCTTCATTTGTATTCTCAAATTCGTATTTAAATTTTTGGTTGGTCGGAGTTCGGGCGATCATCGCAGCACCAACGAAGGGCTTGAATTTATTATTTTCTTTGAACTGATAGCGAAAGCCAATTGGAATTTGCACATAATTCAATTCTCCGTGAAGGTCTTGTAATTTATCCGTCGGGTCGTTGGGTTCTACCATTGGAAAGTTAGAAAAATCATCTTCACTTTCCGTTTTGAAAGTCACATTTAATTTTTCCAAACCAAGCGTCATCCTGAAATTTCTAACGAACTTGATTTGTGCTGACAGACCAAAAAGGTGACTTTTTTGTGAATTGCCGGGAATATTCATAAAAAAGGCAATAGGGCTTTCGGTCGCACCCAAATTGAAGCCTGTTGGTATAAAGTACCCAAGAGGGTTGATTCTTTTCTTTTGTTTTTTCTCGGATGTTGCTACCGGCACAATCATATAATCGTCCGAAAGGAAAGGGTTATATGGAAACTGAAGATATACCATTCCAGGTAGAAGAATAGTAATTTTTTCAAGAGAAGTCAGTATCCTTTCCTTCTCTTCTTCTCCTATCCCTGCTTTTTTTAGCGCTGCCAACAAATGGCTACTTGCTTCCAGAATGGCATTGGCTTTCGCCAAAGAAAACCCCCCTCCATTGCCGAAAGACAAAATTCCGGGTAATGTTTCTTGGCCAGCAAATGCGGGCATTTGGCCTTTACTTTTTAAACTCAGTGGATTAACCAGAAAATGACTACTTGGGGTAAACCCCAAACTAGAGAGTGAGGTATTCAATAGATTGGAATTGGCCTGCTCAATGGAGGCTTCCCCTGCCTGCTCCACCAGGACGTTTTTGTAAATCGTATTGTAAACTGTATCGTAATGATAGAGTGTGAAATTGTGGGTGATTGTATCAGTGTGAAATTGTTGTAATTGTAAATTTAGTTCATTGATCGTTTTATTTGATTTTTTATATTTATTGTAATAAATGATACTGGCTGTGAGAAAAGGAAGTAGCAATAAGGGTAAAAGAAGCCAGGGTGGCCACACCATACCTCCGAATCTTTCCCGTTTATCAGCTTTCTCCAACAGCTTTCCCATATCTGAGATAGCTTTGTCGGTAGCCCGAAAGACCGGCGGATTTTCAAGGATGCCTTTTAATAGTTTGTCAAAATTCCTGTCATCCATTTTCTTTAGATTTTAGGCCTTTGCTGTATGCTGATGTATCGAGCAAATTCCTCAATTTCATTCTTGCTTTAGCCAGATTCGATTTGCTCGTCCCTACACTAATTCCAAGCTTGTCTGCTATCTCCTGATGCGATAACCCGTCTACAGCGAAGAGGTTAAACACCAGGCGATAAGAAGGAGGGACCAACTGTAAAACCTCTAACAAATCTTCGTACTCGAGGTTTTCGATTCCTTCATTCTGGGAGGTGGTTGGGGTATCTCTTTCTTCAACAATTTCTTTTTCATTATTTAGCTTCTGGTACTTGCGGTAATAATCTATGGAGGCATATATCAATACCTGGCGCAACCAGGGCTTGAACGGATAATCCGGATCGTATTGATCGATTTTCGTGAAAACTTTCAAAAACGCATCATTTAAAACTTCCTGAGCTTCTTCCCTATTCTTTGAATAGCGCAAGCAAATAGACATTCCGTAGCTGTAAAAATGCTCATACAAACGAAGCTGACTAGCCCGGTGCTTCCTTTTGCAGCCTTCATACAATAATCGGAAGTTCAGGTTTTCCTCATTCATGTTGGACTTGTTAAATGTCTATACGGTAAGAATATCCTACAGGGTTGCTTAACGTGCTCAAAATTGGAAATAAATAAATTCAAAGTTGAATGAACTTAATATGGCGAAATCTAAAAACAATAATTTAGCCACTTTCGTCCGGTTATTCCCTTTTCGATGAAATGAATTTTTTTTAAAAATCAATTTCATTACCACTTTGAATTTCAAGTACTTATTTAAATGCGAAATGCAAAAATACAATTTGATTTTAGAAACCAAATTTTTTAATTCTAAATGTCTTAATGGCTAACTTTTCTTTAATCCAATCATCCAGATAAAGATTAGATTTGCAGAACTTGATAAGTAACGTATAACTATGGGGCAATTATTATCAAAGCTTTTTCCAGAAGGGCAATTTCCACCGGTGTTTCTCCCAAAAACTCTCCATCGACCTCCAAAAAGGTGGGTGTTGCTCCAGTTGTTTCAATCCTGATGTGCTTCACCTGATACATATGAATGGAGGGATGGCGGTTAATTTTTCCATTGAAAAAAAGGGGTAAGGCTCTCAAAATAGACCACTTTGAAATGTTCCTTGCAAAAGTGAGGGCAAGCTTCCCGTCATCGGGCACCGCGTGGGGAACTATTTGAAGCCCACCCCCAGAGTAGCGGCAGATGCCGGCGTTGATGGTGTAAAAAAAATCTTCGACGATCTGTTCATCAAAGATGAGCCGAGCTTTGACTAAACGGTATTGCCAAAGGCAGCCAAATATAAAGATATTGTAAAGTAACTTACTGGAAGTCAAAAATTTATGATTTTCTGTTTTTTTCAATACAAAGGCGTCGTAAGCCAGCCCTGCCACATTGATAAAGTGGCGTTGATGCGGCTGCCCGTCTTTGAAATAAGTGACCAATCCGATGTCCTGGGATGTAGTTTTGCCCCTTTTGATAAGCGAAACCCATTCGGAGAGTTTTTTGGGGATTCGATGCGTTCTAATCCAATCGTTCCCCGTTCCGAAGGGAAGCAGACTAAAGGTTATTTGATCCGCAGGGCAGGTTCGTTGCTTAAAAATGCCATTGACCACTTCATTGGCAGTTCCGTCTCCCCCGACAGCTATGAGTTTCCGGTAACCTGCTTCGATGGCTTCTTGGGACAGTTGAATGGCGTGGCCCGGGTTTTTTGTAAAGGCGATTTCAAATTTCAACCCATTATCACGGAGAAATTGGGCGGTTTTATTCCAATGCCGCCGAACGCTTCCATTTCCTGCAGATGGGTTGGCAATGACAAACCATGTTTCTGGCTTGAGGCAGTTCAGTTCCATTCGATGAAGGTAAAAATTTATCGAAAAAATACCCCATTCAATAGAATTCGTCTCGTCTAACTGGCTTTATAATATTACATTTGCCCATTGTCAATACTGTAAAACTTCACACTTATTTGCTACGCATATGAATATTCTCCAAATCGAAGATGTCTTCAAATCTTTCGGAAATTTCACTGCCCTCGACCACGTGACTATTAATGTTCCCAAAGGGGTTATTTATGGGTTACTCGGCCCCAATGGAGCGGGAAAAACCACCCTCATTCGCATCATTACCACCATTATTCGAGCTGATAGCGGCAAGGTTATTCTCGATGGAGAAAAGCTGAACAGTAGCCATCCACACCAAATCGGATACATGCCCGAAGAAAGAGGATTGTATAAAAAAATGAAGGTCGGTGACCAATTGACTTACCTTGCCCGTTTGAAAGGGCTTTCTGCCAAAGAAGCCAAGCGGGAAATTAACTTTTGGTTCGAAAAATTCGACATCCAAGATTGGTGGAACAAAAAGGTAGAAGAACTTTCCAAAGGGATGCAACAGAAAATTCAGTTCATTTCTACCGTCGTGCACCAGCCAAAGTTGTTGATTCTCGACGAGCCTTTTACGGGCTTGGACCCCATCAACACCAATCTGATAAAGGAAGAAATATCGAGGATGAACGCTGCCGGAACCAGCATCATTTTTTCGACCCACCGCATGGAGCAAGTGGAAGAAATTTGCGAGTACATCACCCTAATCAATCGAGGCAAAAACGTATTGGAGGGGAAGGTTGCCGACGTCAAGCAACAATTTAAGGAAAATCAGTTTCGGATCGAATACCAAGGCGCCTTGCCCGCCGATTTGCAGGCTGTTGACGATGCGAATGACGCCTTTGAAATTCAGTCGAAAACAGGCGGCGAATTGATCGTGAAAGTAGCAGAGGAAAATGCCTCGAATGAATTGTTGAATCACCTTTTGAAAAATGGCGTACACATCAATTCGTTCAATGAAATATTACCTTCTCTAAATCAAATTTTCATCAAACAAGCAGGACAAACCAATGAATAAACTTTGGCTCATCGTTCAACGGGAATACCTCGTTCGGGTAAAAAAGAAAAGTTTTATTTTGCTCACATTGCTGATGCCTCTGGGATTTGCACTCCTGATGATCATCCCGGTGGTTGTCGCAAACCTGTCGGGAAACGACCAAAAGCAAATCGCCGTCAAAGACGATTCAGGCATCCTGACCAACGACATCAAAGCAACCGAACGGGCAAATTTCAAAATCGTTTCCGAATCCTTGGAAGCTTTGCAGGCGGAATACAAAGACAAGGGCTTCGATGGCGTTCTGTACATCCCAAACTTTAAAAACCTGAACGACGAATTGAACGTCCAATACTTTTCGGACGGGCAATTGTCTTTGTCAACCAAAGAATTCATAGAGGGGCAAATTGCCCGCCGCATTCGCGACCACAAAATTGAAGCTGCCGGTTACGACAAAAAATTGTTGAAAAGTCTTGAAACCAATGTTAATCTCGAACAAAAAGAACTGACCCTTAACGAAGAAGGCGAAATTGTTGAAGCTGACAAAAAAAACAGCGCCGTCATTGCCACGGTCATGGGGACTGCCTCCGCCTTCATCATTTACATGATTCTGCTGATTTATGGCGGCATGGTGATGCGGTCGGTCATGGAGGAAAAAATGAACCGGATCGTGGAGGTGATGATTTCGTCGGTGAAGCCTTTTAAATTAATGCTCGGTAAAATATTGGGTGTCAGTGCGGTAGGCCTAACGCAGATATTGATTTGGATTATTCTGATACCAACTTTGGTCGTGGTGGTCCAACTGCTTTTCCACATTGACACTTCTCAAATGCAAGGCAGCATGAACCCCGCCGAAACCGAGGATGCGATGGCTAAGTTCAACGAAGTCATGGGCACGTTAAAGCAGCAAAACTGGGGCTTTATCATTCCCACCTTCATCTTCTATTTCATGGGCGGATACTTTATTTATGCCGCCATGTTCGCAGCGGTAGGATCTGCAGTTGGGGATGATTTGGGCGAAAGCCAATCCCTTACCCTGCCGATAATGATACCGATTATTTTAGCTTTCGTTTTTATGAGTACGGTCATAGATAATCCCAACAGCACTTTGGCTACATGGACTTCCATCATCCCACTTTTTTCTCCTATCATCATGCCTGCCCGCATTCCGTTTGACCCTCCCATTTGGGAGGTAATCGTCTCCATGGTCGTGCTGGCAGCGTCGGTGGTGTTTTTTATCTGGATTGCAGGCAGAATTTACCGGGTGGGTATGTAGAGAGTAATAGCATACACCTTAATGTCTGTAACCTCGTGAAATCTCGTAGAGCTGCTGTCG
>CAZJYF010000273.1:0-5754 GCA_964549665.1 uncultured Saprospiraceae bacterium | reverse complement strand
AGTTTCACCGCACCGGGTATCAGGAACAAGATGTGGTAGATTACAATACCCGCAATTTTAAATCAAATGTGGCCTTCCATTTCCGGCTCAATCCCTCGAAAAGAGGCCAATCACCTGAACTAATAGCCGCTACCAGTTTTAGCCGAGGGACGACGGTCTATCAAGGTGACAATCGCTTTAGTTTAAAAAACATTTCCTTCGTACAGAGCCGGCTGGAATTTCGCCAGAGAGACAAATTTTTCCTGAGGGCCTATCTCACCCGGGACGATGCCGGCGATTCCTATGACCCTTATTTTACTTCCCTCCTGCTACAGCGAAGAGCTAAAAACAATGCTGATTGGGGCAAGGATTACGTCAACTACTGGAGACTGAATATCGCACCACAAATGGATGAGTTGGGCTACCCTCAACTGGAAGTAGTGGTCGATCCGCAAACAGGTGCTGTTAGTACCCTGTTTGATAAAGAAGGCGCCATGCAATGGCTGGATGAGCACAAGGATTTACTGGACCAATGGCATGAAGAAGCCAGGAATATAGCCGACAAGGCAGGCACAGGAGTCTCTGTTCCATTTTTTGAACCGGGGACAGAACGCTTTCAAAAGGAGTTTGACCGGATTAGGAATGCCAAGTCCAACCGGAAAGAATTGGGAACCAAATTTTTTGACAAATCCGCCCTTTACCACATTCAGGGAGAATACAAATTCAAGCCAAAATTTGCCGAAAAAATTACCGTCGGTGGAAACGCAAGATTTTACCGGCCACGCTCTGACGGGACGATTTTTTTCGATACCCTCTCCCAACATGTTACGGCGCTTCCCGACGGAACCAATGACACTACTTTTACCTCCAACCGCATCACGAACTCCGAATTTGGGCTTTACACGGGCATTTCCAAAAAATTTGCGGGAGACCGGCTGACGGCAAGCGCTACGATTCGGGTAGATAAAAATCAAAATTTCAGATGGTTGGGTTCGCCAGCTGCTTCTCTGGTCTGGAAACCACGGCCAAATAATTATTTTCGACTTTCTTTCTCCTCCGCCATCCGAAACCCCACTCTGACCGACCAATATCTATTCCTGAACGTGGGACCAGCCATCCTGGCTGGCAATCTCAACGGAGTGCAAGGTTTACTGTCTTTGGAATCTTTTGATTGTTACCGGGGAAGTTTAGATGCCAACTGTCTCGAAACCTTTGATATTGCCCCGGTGAAGCCTGAAAAAGTGAAGACCGTAGAAGTCGGTTACCGAACCACTTTATTCAACAGTTTGTATATGGATGCCAGTTATTACTTCAGTGTCTATAATGACTTCCTTGGATTTAACATTGGGATAGATGCGGAATTTGGTGCAGGTGGCATCCCTACTAAACTCGATGTTTTCCGCTACGCTGCCAATTCCATAAATACCGTAACGACGCAGGGATTTTCTATCGGACTCAATTATTACTTTGGCGACTACTTCATGCTGAAAGGGAATTACTCCTGGAACAAACTCAACAAGACCTTTGCCGATGACCCCATTATTCCCGCCTTCAATACGCCCGAACACAAATTTAACATCGGGATTTCCGGTAGGAATATCCAAACCTCCGTTTTTAAGAATTTTGGATTTAATATTAATTTCAAGTGGATAAAAGGATTCCTTTTCGAAGGGTCTCCACAGTTTACGGGTTTTATTCCCAGTTACAGCTTGCTCGACGCCCAGGTAAATTACAAAATTCCCAAATTGGATTTGACTTTCAAGGTCGGCGCTTCCAATCTGTTGGATAAAGAATCTTTCCAGGCCTACGGAGGACCGAGAATCGGAAGATTGGCTTATACCTCATTGGTATATGAATTCAAGAAAAAATAAGGAGATTTTCATTAAATTGTGCCATCGAGTTCCAAACTTATGGTTTTAAAGAACTAA
This sequence comes from uncultured Saprospiraceae bacterium, assembly GCA_964549665.1. GTDB lineage: Bacteria > Bacteroidota > Bacteroidia > Chitinophagales > Saprospiraceae > CAZJYF01. The sequence goes on along the minus strand of CAZJYF010000273.1, from coordinate 3,847 downwards.
AACACTGGATCCTAAACTTGGAACTCTAAACGCTGAACATCGAACACAAAACGTTGAACATTCTCTAACTTTCATCACTCAATAACTTAATCAAAATCATTGTTTATGAAAAACTTAAACCTTTTTTTAATTTTAATTGCCTGCTTGTTTGCCGGTCAAACGAATGCCCAGCGTTATCTGGAGCAAGTGTTTGACGAAGTGGAAACCCAAACTGCAGTTTACGGGGAAAATATTACGGTTATTACCGTTGCGGTTCCAGGCATCGAGAAACCGACTTTGCAAGTCCTTGACATGGACGTGTACACGCCTGTAGGGGACACCGAGACCGACCGCCCGTTGGTTATTTACTTTATTACTGGAAATTTCCTTCCCAACCCAACAAACGGCAGCACTTCCGGACTTCGCACCGATTCTGTCGTCGTGGAAATGGCTACCCGCCTCGCCAAAATGGGATACGTGGTCGCCGTACCCGAATATCGCAAAGGCTGGAATCCTATCACACCGGATATTAACGAGCGCATCAATACCCTTCTCAATGCTGCTTACCGAGGTATCCAGGATGCGAGAACCGTCGTCCGTTTCTTTAAAAGAGATGTCGCTGAAAATGGCAACCAATTTGGCATATGCCCGGAACGAATCGCCTATATGGGACAAGGAACCGGAGGTTACATTGCATTGGGGGCAGCCACCCTCGATGCCTATATCGATGTGGTTATTCCCAAATTCATCGATTCCAATACTGGCTTGCCCTTTGTGCTTGAACCCGTTCATGGTGACGTTTGGGGAACCGCCCTGGGTATTAATCCATTGAATGGAGACACCCTCAGCCTTCCCAACCACGTAGGATTTAGCTCTGACGTTCAATTGTGCGTCAATTTTGGCGGTGCTTTGGGCGATACTTCCTGGCTAAATGAAACCGACCCGCCAATGATTTCTTTCCAGGTTCCGGAAGACCCCTTCGCCCCCTATATGGAAGACATCCTCATCGTTCCAACCACCGGTGACCTGATAGTTGCCGTTCAGGGAGCCTTTACCGTCCAGAAGAAGGTTCACGACCTGGGGAACAACCAAGTTTTTATCGATGCCGGTATCGATGATGCTTTTACGACGGCTGCCAATGAACGCAATAGCGGCTACGACGGCTTGTACCCATTACTTCGGCCCGCAGGAATTAATCCACTCACAGGAGAAACGGTTTTTGAGTCCTCTCCTTGGGAATGGTGGGATGAAGATTTCTGGGGTGCGATACCTCATCCTAGTTGCCCGGTTCCCCCGCCAGCCTGCAGTTTCAATGTGATCAGTAAAATCAATAACCCGGATATGTCGAAAGCCAAAGCTATGGCTTACATCGACACCCTCATTGGCTACTTTGCCCCCCGGGCTTTTGCTGCATTGAATTTGGGTGGCGCTTGCGCACCGCTGGCAGTGAAAGATATTCTTTCCGAAAGCGACGTTCAACTTTCTGTGGCCCCGAATCCTGCGGTTGAAGAAATTCAATTCCGCACCGGCGTCAACAGTCCGATGGAAAGCATCCATATTTACGACCTTTCCGGAAAGTTGGTCAATACGCACAACAACATCGACAATAACGAATTTACCCTCCGGCGGCAAAACTTGTCGAGTGGGCTTTACATTGCGAAAATTCAATTCGCAGATGGTATCATCTCTAAGAAAATATTGTTTAAAGAATGATAAATATATAATTTCCCACCCAACTGAAAACCATAGTGCCCCGGTGATATTTACTCATCGGGGCACTTCATTTGGGGTTCGCCCCTAGTTTATAAGAGCCAAAGCTGGAGAATTTAGATTCTCAGCAGTAATTGGATAAAAATATTTAAACTGCCTGATGGCGACTTGAAGTTTTGCTGAACCTTCAGAATTGAAGACTTTGGTAGGTTCCAGGAGATTGAACATTTAAAATCAGGAAAAAAAACTAAGAAGCCATCCTCCCGATGCAGCAGGGAAACTTGACCATTTTCCTTCTTAGAATTTTTCATGGAATATCAATGCGCATATTTTTTCTTTCTTACCCAGTTGTAAAGAATTCCAAATAGCAGCAAAAAAAGCAAGGGCAACAAAATATTTATCAATTGCCACTTGCCCTTCTCACCCTGCGCCCTGACGGTATCGAGGAGGCGCAATTTGACCTCCCGGTTGCGGGCTTCGATGATGCCGTTCTCATCCCGGAGGTATTCCACTGCGTTTAGAAGAAAGTCTTTATTGGCAAACTGATAGCGCGAAAATCGGTTGTATCCAAGGGGTAGAATCTTCCCGGTTGCTGGGTCCAAAACTGGATTTTTAGCCACATCACCATCGGCAACGACCAACATCTTCGTGGGAAGGCTGCGGGTTTTAAATTCCTGGCCCAACTGATGCAATCCTTCCTTCATGCTTTCGGTGACTCTGTTTTCGTAAAGCGACGGAAATTGGCCTTCCAATAAAACCGCCACCGGAAGATGGGACTTTTTGAATTTAGACGGGTCGGGCTTGTAGCGCAATATTTCGAAATTCAGGCGGGTGGTGTTAAATTGCAGGCGGCTGTGTAGAGATGACCGGAGCAAAATGGTCTTTTTCACCGGCGTTTTGGTCCGAACCGTATCGATGGTGCTTGGAAAAAACAAGTTGATACCGTCCAAATTTCGAACGATGGGATGTTTCGAATCGGGTAAAATAATGGGGTGGTAAAACCACTTGAAAAGCTCGATTTTTCCAGTCGGGTCAACCACTTGAGGAATGGGCGAACACTGCAAGTCTAACACCATATCAGCGTTTATCCGAACGCCATACCGGAAGAGCAGGTCTTCAATGTTCAAAGGGTAATCGAAAGGAACATAAGACCCGGTACTGCGCAGACTGTCGAGGCTTACATTCAGCCGGTCAATGAGCCAAATGATTTTACCTCCGTTCATCGCGTATTGGTCAATCAGAAATTTATCGCGTTCGTTGAAAGGGGAACGGGGTTTGGCGATAATCAAAATCTTTACCTCCTTTGGGATGTAGGCTGCGCTGTCGAGATTAAAGGTCCCCACTTCATAATAAGAGCGAAGCGACCGGACCAAATCTTTCCGCTCCAACTCGTTCAATTCGCCGTGCCCTTCTGTAAAAGCAAGGATTTCCTTCGCCCCTTGTTTCAGTTTTTGGATGGCATTGGCAAACTTGAATTCGAGCAAGCTGATGGAGGTATTGAGCTTTTCTTCTTGCCCTCCTGCCCCCTGCTCGTCCAAAATATCCACGGCTACCATTCGTCCTTTATAAAAGACCTTTGCCCATGGATAGATGAGTATTTCAGAAGTGCCTTCCACATCTTTTAAGCGAAGATTGGTAGGCAAAATTCCATCTTTTGCCAGTTCTTTTCTTCGTTTGTTTATATCCTCCACCTGCCCCTCATTAGGGTTGGCAAATTCGTATTCGATATAACCCGACCTGCTGCGAAAATCGTCCAGCATTTCCCTGACGGAACGTTGCAGTCGTTTGAAACCGGCGGGGAATTCTCCTTCCAATAGGATTTCGACATAGACGACGTCATCCAGGCTGTCCAATAAATTCAAAGTTGGTTTTGTAAGGGTAAAGCGTTTCTCTTCCGTCAGGTCAAAAGAGCTAAAAAAAAAGTTCCCCAGAATATTCACCAACAACGCGATGCCGATAACAAGGCCAGTCTGAATTAAAGATTGATTCCTTTTATTATGTCTCAATTGCTTCAATTTTAGGTACTACAACGAATTTAATGGATAATGGAGATAATGATTTAATGCCGGAATGGGAAAACAGAGATTATTGTAAGTTAAAAATTGATGTTACGCACCTGATTGAGTGACCTAATTTCTTTTAGCGGAAAAGGGATTCA
>CAZJYF010000272.1:0-5756 GCA_964549665.1 uncultured Saprospiraceae bacterium | reverse complement strand
CTTCTGACTCACAGCGAATTGCGATCATCCCCTCGGCATCTTACGGACTGGCCAACGTTGCCAAAAATGTAAAACTCTCTTCCGAAAATAACATCGTTCTGGTGGAGGAGCAATTTCCGAGCAATTATTACGCGTGGAAGCGGCTTGCCGATGAAAGCGGGGCAAGCATTAAAATTGTTCCTGCCCCGAAAAATGCAGCCAAGCGTGGAGAACGCTGGAATCAGCAAATCCTGGAAGCCATAGATGCACAGACGGCTTTAACGGCTTTGCCCATCGTTCATTGGGCGGATGGAACGCAATTCGATTTGAAGAACATTCGGCAGCGAACCAGCGAAGTAGGCGCTTTGCTAATCGTGGATGGCACCCAATCCATCGGTGCCATGCCCTTTGACGTGGAAGACATACAGCCGGATGCCTTGATTTGCGCAGGCTACAAATGGCTGCTGGGACCCTACGCCTTTGGGTTGGCTTATTACGGCCACTATTTCGACGAGGGTGCCCCCATTGAAGAAACCTGGATAAATCGCGACAAAAGCGAGGACTTCCAAGGGCTTGTCAATTATCAGGATGATTACAAACCGAAAGCCTTCCGCTACAATGTGGGTGAATTTTCCAATTTTATCATGCTGCCCATGATGAAGGCTGCTTTGGAGCAATTAATCGAATGGCAGGTTGGGAATATTCAATCCTATTGCAAACAGTTGGCAAAGCCATATATTGACCAGTTCGAGGAATTGGGCTGCTGGATTGAAGAAGAAAGCTTCCGGGGAAGCCACCTCTTTGGGGTTCGCTTAAACGACCTTTTCGATTTGGCAAAACTGAAAAGTGAATTTGAAAAAAGGAAGGTTTTTGTGTCTTTGCGCGGAAGCGCCATTCGAATCGCGCCGCACCTTTATAACGACGAAACAGACTTTGAAAAACTGCTCGCCTGCTTTAAAAATGCAAGGTTGAAATTACCCGTTTGAAATGATTGTGTCCGGAAGATTTTCCTACTGCAAAAACAACTTCTCCCAGCCCAGTTTGTCCCCGTTTCTTATTTGCAATAAATAAACCCCTTTGGGGTAGGCACCCAAATCGAATTCGTGAAATTGAAGCCTGTTTTTTGAAACGCTAATCGCCTCCCCGTAAATCTTTTTCCCAGTCAGGTCGAAAACCGACAACTCGGCTTCTCCATTGATAACTGACTGAATTTCAAGCGTAAACACAGCTGTTGAAGGGTTAGGTAGAACGGTCAGTTTTTCAAAAACGGCCGGGTCAAAAACAGCCGTTGGCAGCAACACCACCTCCACGGGAATCCGTTCGCTGATGCAAGTAATGCCGATCGGTTCTACCTGCCAATTGTAAAAATAGTAGTAAAAACCGGAGCCAAAATTTGAGTCCTTGATGCTCAAAATTCCTTCAAGGACATAGGGGTAGAAAACGGACTGGTCGCTGCGCCACATTCGAGGGCTGTTGAAACCAAAATTCTGATTGTTTACCCCGGCGTTGGTAGTGAGTTGATAGTTTGTTCCCGGTTGAATTTCAAAATTCAATTCGAGAATCGTTTCCCCTATTTCCAGATTCACCATTTTGCCAATCAAAACCTCGTTGTTGGCGCCCCGCAATTCAATCATTCGCGGTCCGGGGGTGTCGGTAATAACGTCCACGGTTTTCAACCGAATGGCTTGTTGCACATCAAAAATAATCGCCCCGTTGAAGTCATTGCCACTGAAAGGGGTACCGGCGTGAACCGGCATCCCGGTTGAGTAGGTATCCTCAATGTTGGAAACAACATCTTCCACATAAAAAGTAGTAGATTCTTCGAGGAAGGGAGTCGTAAAGGAAGTCCCGGTAGCTAATGTTTCGGTAGCATCGGGGCTGTCGTACCAATGCGGATCAACGCCGGATGCAGTGAGTTGCGCGATACCCGGTTCAAAGAGGGTGTCGTTTTCGACGAGAGGCGGTTGAGGGGTGGGAAGCACCTCCACCGCCACGGGGTCGGAGGTGAAGGAGCCGCAAATTCCCTGCACGGTCACCTGATAATTTCCGCCTTCGGTGACGGTGATATTTTGCGTAGTATCTCCGGTGGACCAGACATAAGAATCAGCATCGGAAGAAGTTAAGACGAGGTTATCTCCCTGGCAAAAAACCGTTTCAGCCGATGAAGAAATTGAGGGGGTTTCATCGGGGTTGGCTAATACGCGCACTACATTCGAAGCAGCCACACAGCCCGCAGTATCCACTAGCAATACCCGAAAATTGCCTGCTTCTGTCGTGGTGATATTTTGAGAGGTAGAACCATCGTTCCAAAGGTAAGTGAAGCCTGCAGGGGCAACTAATTCCACCGAATCGCCAGTACAAAGAACCGGATTGCCGTCGAAGGACAATTCAAAATCAGGCAGGCGGCAAGTACTGCTTTCCACAACGGTGATGAGTTGATTTGGAGTCGGATTATCAATTACATCGACATTGCCGGAAGGCCAGCGGACTACGAGGAAATTAATTTCGTTGGCGCTGCCTATTCCAAAATGCTGGGTCAGGGAGTTTGTAATTCCATAACTTTCCCCTGAACGCACTTCCCGAACCTGAATGCCCCAAGACCCGTGCAATTCGATTCTCGCCCCGATGCCTTGCTTGTTGCTTTGGGTACCTTCCAGGCGAACTTCCACAAAATGGTTCGCATTTCCATCATTCATCCAAAGCTCATCGGGGAAGTTGCTCGGACTGTTGATGCCATCTCCAAAGGCTGCATAAATATCGAGAAAGCCATCCTGATTCAAGTCGCCGATGGCGTAGGATTGTATATCTTCACCACCGAAAAGCCCGTCCACTTTTGTGAAAGTTTTATCCCCATTGTTCAGATAAATATTGGAAGGTGAAGCGGTGAGAATGTCCACAAATCCGTCGTTATCAAAATCGCGCATACTCCCCTGAAGGAAATAACCAAGTACGGCTACCCCTGCGGATTCCGAGATTTCGGTGTAATTTCCAGAACCATCATTTTCCAGTAATAACGCGTGCACATCGTGGTTGGTAATGAAACAATCCAGGTCGCCGTCGTTGTCAATATCCTGGAATTCGGAAGACCAGGATTGCGCACCGATTTTCAAGCCATATTCGCCTGCTTTTTCTTCAAAATTATGGTTTCCATCATTTTGGTACAGCGCATTGATGCGACGGGGGTCGCTGGGGTTGGTCACCCCAAAGCGGCATTTGGCGATGTACAAATCGAGGTCGCCATCGTTATCAAAGTCCGTCCAAAGGCTTCCGTAATTTCCAGAATTGTCGGAAGCGGGGATTGTTTGCATATCAATCCAACTATCTGCCGCCACAAAATTTCCGGTACCGTCATTGGCCCAAATCCGGCTTTCGCCATCGTCGTGGCAACCGAATATATCGACAAAACCATCGTTATCGATGTCGACAAAATTAGAGCCTTGCAGGAAAATGGTCGGTCCGGGAAGGTTCTTCATCAGATACCCCATTCCGTTTCCTTGGGCGGTCAGCACCTTCACCTGATTGTAAGCCCCCCCGGTCAAAATGTCGTTTAACCCGTCGTTATTGACATCGCCGATGGAAAGGCTCCACTCCGCCTCAGAGGAGGTATTTCCAAAATGGAAATTCACAAATTGAAGGCTATCCGGTATTTGAAGCTCAATGTTGAGTTCGTGCGCTTGGTTGAGCCGGACTATATCATCCAATCCGTCATTGTTCATGTCGGCAACACCAATTGCCACGCCACTGAAAAATTCCTGGTTTTGAAGTAACTGCGTTTGGTTGGTGAAAGAAATTTGAGCAGATAGATAAAGGCAACTCAGGAAAAAGAAAAGGGTCATCCCAAAAGTGTGGATATGCTTCATATAAAAATAATTGCTTTTTAAAAAAACTTAACGGAAAGGTAGGTCAATTTTGAGCATTCGCAAAAATGAATTTTGAAAAAGAAAGCTGGCTGTCAAAATTTGGATAATATGGAATAGGGGGATAAAAAGCCTGCGGAATACTTTTCGCAATGAAGGAGGGCGATGAAAAAACCAAGTCAAAAACGCTTTAAAACGAACGCCTGGGGACAGTCATCTTTCAAAGAAAAATTGGAAGGCATAAAAATCTACAACATTACCATTTTTGTAACCCGAGAAATTTGAAAAAAACTTTGCATCCTGACCTCGACAAAATATTTTTAATCCCCCAAGTATTTCAAAGTTTTCTAACATTATTTTAACTAAACATGCTGACAGTTTTTAGGCTCAAAACTTTACTTTTGTCCCTTCGTTTGAATAATTAAACCATTTTTTCACTTTTACACCAAATAGATTCAATCATGAGTTACAAAAATCTTTTTTTCGCCTTGCTGACCGGAATTGCTTTTACAGGTCTGGCATTCACGACTTCCGGGGACCCGGTAGTTTTGAAGGCAGATATTGCCAAAAGTACCATCAACTGGAAGGGGTACAAAGTGGCCGGTTCGCAAAGTGGCATCATTAACCTGAAAAATGGAGAATTAAAATTTGAAGAAGGCGAGCTAATCGGGGGTTACTTCGAAATTGACATGGCTTCCATTCATTGCACCAACGATATTTCTAATAAAATGAAAGCCAAATTGGAAAAGCATTTGAAATCTGCAGATTTTTTTGGCGTCGAGAAATACCCTACCTCCAAATTTATCATCTCAAAAGTCGCTTCCCGAGGCACCCCTGGCGACTATAAAATAACAGGAGACCTAACCATTAAGGAAACAACCAAGGAAATTAAATTCAATGCGCATTACGAAGATAATGCAGCGACCGCCAAAATTACCGTTGACCGGTCGGACTTTGATGTCCGCTACGGTTCGGGCAGTTTTTTCGGAAACTTGGGCAACAAAACAATCTACGACGAATTCGACCTGGAGGTGAATTTGGTCGTCACCAAATAATTGTCTGAATCAGGATTTTCAGGATGGAGAATCTCAAAATCTAATTATCCTGCATTCTTACAAAATGCCAAAAAAGGAGCAATTCCCTGAAACGAGGACTTGTTCCTTTTTTTGTGGTCAACGGGTCATTGGTCATCGAGGCAAGCCCGCAGCCCAAACTTTTGAACCAGTAACTCTCGAAACTCGAACTGCCAATCATTTGACAACCAACCACTTTTTGATTTCCGAAAGGGCATACTTTTCATCGCGCCAACCCAGCAATTCTACTTTTCCCGGCCGCTGGTAATTCAAAAACCAATCTTCCATCATCCGCTTGGCGGGTTGGTAAGCGATCATTAAATCGGAAAAACTGGAAGCCTGAAACACCTGTTTGGTCGAATCCGCGGGAACCGCAATTACTATGGCATCTATTGCCTCACCTTCCTTTAGCAACAAAGTCGCGATGGGCTTCACTTCGACCACCGTTCCTGGAGGAAGGGTTTCCGAAACGAGCAAAACGTCTAAAGCATCGCCCCCGCCGTTTTTGGATTTGTCCACCCGGGTGCCGGGAATGAAGCCGAAATTGCCTGGATATGGTAAAAAGTCAACGATTTGGTCTGGCGCGTTTTCATAATCCTTTTTGAACTCGCCGCTCGCTTGGTCCATTTCGATTTTGTGATTGGTACCGGCGGGGATTTCCACCACCATTCTAATGCCGGTCTCACCGAAAGGTGATAAATCAAATTTGGAGGCTTGTTTACAAGAAAAAACAAACAGGAGGGATAACAATAGCAGGGATAAGGTGTTTTTCATTTTTCATTCTTTTTTTATATTTCAAATGTAAATAAAAACGGTCGTTGAGACTCAAAGGTAGAGATGGCCAAAT
>CAZJYF010000271.1:0-5767 GCA_964549665.1 uncultured Saprospiraceae bacterium | reverse complement strand
TGACCATGAACATCAACGTGAAAGGGGTTTTCTTTGGCTGCAAATACGGCATACCGGCACTGCGCAGGGCGGGGGGTGGTTCCGTCATCAACACCGCCTCCTTTGTCGCGCTTTTGGGAGCAGCAACGCCACAGATTGCCTACACTGCCAGCAAAGGAGCCGTCCTTTCGATGACGAGGGAACTGGCCGTTATCCATGCCAGAGAAAATATTCGCGTGAATGCCCTTTGCCCCGGCCCTTTGCATACGGAACTATTGATGAAATTTCTAAACACGGAAGAGAAAAAACAACGCCGCCTGGTTCACATCCCGATGGGGCGTTTTGGCGAAGCAAAGGAGATGGCACAAGCAGCCTTGTATCTGGCTTCCGATGAATCCTCCTTTGTGACCGGAACGGAATTTAAAGTGGATGGTGGTATCACCGCCGCTTATGTCACGCCGGAATAGGAAATTTAAAAATCCAACGGTTTGCAACGGTAAATTCAATAATCCAATGAAAAAGTTTATTCAAACCATCAGCCCAGTTGATGGCTCGGTATATCTCGAACGGAGGTTGGCTTCCGCCAAAGAAATTGAGAAGGCGCTTGCGCTTGCCGAAACAGCGCAACGCGATTGGAAAAAGACTTCTGTGGCAGAACGGGCAACCGTTTGTAGAAAAGCCGTTCAATATTTTTTAGAACACGCGGATGCCATTGGAGAAGAGTTGACTTGGCAAATGGGTCGCCCGATAAGTTACACCCCTTCTGAAATAACGGGCGGTTTTCAGGAACGGGCGACCTATATGATTGACATCGCGGACAAGGCCCTGGCTGATATTGAAATTGAAAAAAAAGCGGGCTTTCGTCGCTTTATTCGACGCACTCCTTTGGGGGTTGTGTTGGTAATGGCTCCCTGGAATTATCCCTACCTCACTTCCGTAAATGCCATCATCCCTGCAATCATGGCAGGGAATACCGTTATTCTAAAACACGCGCAACAAACGCCTCTTTGCGCAGAACGCTATGCCAAAGCATTCCAATACGCGGGATTGCCCGAGGGCGTTTTCCAATTTTTGCATCTTTCCCATTCTCAGGTTGCAAAGGTCATTGGCGATACAAGGATAGCTTTTGTCGCTTTCACGGGTTCTGTGGAGGGAGGCAAAGCTGTTCAAAAGGCGGTTAATCGGCGGTTTATTACGGCAGGTTTGGAGTTGGGAGGAAAGGACCCGGCCTATGTAAGGGCGGATGCGTCATTGGAATATGCCATTGAAAATTTAACAGACGGGGCATTTTTTAATTCGGGACAATCCTGTTGCGGAGTCGAACGAATTTACGTTCATAAAAAGCTGTTTGACCAATTTGTCGAAGGCTTTGTCGAATTGACAAAAAAACACAAACTCGAAAATCCGCTCCACCCTGAAACTACTTTGGGTCCCATGGTCCGAACTTCGGCAGCTGACTATGCCAAAGCTCAAATTCGGGAAGCCATTCAAAAAGGAGCCAAGCCACTCATTGACCCGAAGCATTTTCCAAAGCATCAGGACGATACCCCGTACATGGCACCACAGGTACTGATAAACGTCAACCACTCCATGCAGATCATGCGGGAAGAAAGCTTTGCACCGGTAGTCGGAATCATGCCCGTAAAAGACGATACGGAAGCCATTTACTTGATGAATGACAGCCACTACGGCCTTACCGCCTCCGTTTGGACACAAAATTTGGAGGAAGCCGTAAACATAGGCGACCAAATCGAAACGGGCACCTGCTTTATGAATCGCTGTGATTACCTGGACCCAGCTTTATCATGGACTGGCATCAAAGATTCCGGGAGAGGTTGTACGCTTTCCCGGTTGGGGTTTGAATCATTTACCCGTCCCAAATCATTTCACCTGAAAATTGGAATTGTTTAAACTTCTTCTTTTATGAAAATCGGGCTATTAGAATGCGACCATGTAGCAGAGCAATTCCGGCATATTGCTGGCAATTACAGAGATATGTTTCAGGCTTTATTTCCGGCTGTGGATTTTGAATTTTTCGATCTCTGTAACGGCCATTTCCCCGACTCGGTTCAGCGCTGTGACGCGTTCGTTTGTACCGGTTCAAAATATTCGGTCTATGAAAAAATAGACTGGATTTTGCGCCTAAAAGCATTTGTCCGGGAACTTTATACCTGGCAAAAAGGATTCCTTGGAATTTGCTTGGGACATCAGATGCTGGCGGAAGCACTGGGCGGAAAAGTTCAAAAATCTTCTGTCGGTTGGTGCGTAGGGGTCCATTCTTTTGACATTATTCAGAAAGAAAATTGGATGCAACCCTTTCAGCAAAGCGTGAATCTTCTGATGTTGTGCCAAGACCAAGTGCATGTTCTACCCGACAACAGCAAGGTGCTCGCCGCCACAGCTGACTGCCCGGTGGGCATGTTCCGCGTTGGCGAAAAAATGCTGGGCATTCAGGCGCATCCCGAATTTCCAAAAGAATACGACAAAGCTATTTTTTCTGAAAGACTTCGACGCATTGGTCCGCAAAAAGTAAAATCGGGAATGGAAAGTCTGGACTTGCCTGTTGATGCAACGATAGTTGGTGAATGGATAATGAATTTCCTGCGCAACCCTTAAAAACGTGCTTCCCTTCTTATTTCCTTTTTGATTTCCAAACTGGCGCATATTTTGATATTCTTCCTTCCTTGAAATTAAACTGAACAATCGGTTGGCAGTCCAATCCCCACCTCCTTCTATATTTCTAACCATCAAAATTTTGCAGTCATAATGAATGTTAAATCAACTTTAATTGTTGCAGTCTTTCAATTTGCAACTTTTTGCTTATCCCTCAATGCACAACACGGCATAAGCCCACTTTGGGGTACCCAAATCGAAATACCGAAAGCCCATCCCCAAGGTTCGGCTAGAGGAAGCGTCGGCAATAACATGGTCATCACTAGCGATGAAAAAATTATCACTTTTTTCAACGAAACCTATCCTTTCCCCGGAACTTCCGTGGTTATATATTACACGATTTCCACAGATGGTGGAAATACCTGGACGGTACCGGAACTATTTACTCCGGCATCCGGAAGTCCAGGAAGCTGCTGTCCCAATATTGCGTTAGACGCGGAAGATAATATTCACATTGTTTGGCAAGCAAAAGCGCCTTTGGGTGTGTACTATGCCAAGTTAGATTCGGATATGAATATTTTATTGGACGGCGCCATGATATCGGACGAGGTAATACATAAAATTAATGATGTGGGTGTTAGTGTAGATCGCAAAAATAGGGTACACGTCATGTGGCACGACGGCGATACCCATGCAAGCGACCATGCTGCCGAGGTTCGCTATGTGCGTTCCCCGGACGGTGGGGAAAGTTGGGAAGCACAGCAAACTTTGAGCGATGATGATGACCAGCATTCTGCTTTTGCGAGAGTAGATTTTTCTGGGGCCATCGGAGACGATTTGGCTATCCCCTGGCGAGATTCAGTCGGACCAAATGACTGGGATGTGGTCATTGCCGTAACCCACGACGGCGGACAAAACTGGGTTCGTAAAACGGCTGCCGGTGGGTCCGGTCGTCAATGGGACCCCGGGTTGATAGTCGATAAACACGGCTACTTCCAACTCAATTTTCACGAATACCCTGTCGATGATCCTTTCTTGGGCGCCAGAGTAAAAGTGGGAACCTCTACCGACTTCGGTGAAACTTGGTCGGATTTCCAGGTCATTTCAGAAGATGACCGCAGTGAATTGACGACCTTTAATTACGATTATACGAATGACCGACTTTGGGTATTTTGGAAAGACGAACGGGATATCATCGGTCCGGATTTGATGTGCGCTTATTCAAATGACCAGGGGATGAACTGGTCAGATGCTGAATTTTTAACAGATCAGGGAGATGATCCGGTTGGTTTTAAAGGAACCGCCGTCAGCCCGAATGGCACCCTCGCCATCAACTACGAGCTACCCAACCCTGCTTCAGGCTTAAGTACGCTGTTTTTCAGAAAACGGGAAATCGTCACGGCGGTGAAAGAAGTGTTCGGTATGAAAGAAAGAGGCGCCGTCCTTTTTCCAAACCCTACGGCTGGAGATTTTCGCATTGAATTGGAAGAACCTTTTAAAGATAAGGTTGCATTGCAAATAGTCAACTCCTCCGGTCAAAAAATTTTGGAGCAGGAAGTACCGGAAAATGCAGCCTCCGTTTCCGTGGATTTGAATAATAATTCTCCCGGCATCTACTTGGTATTCATTTTAGCAAGTGAAAAAATATTGTTTGAAAAAATAGCTCTTTTGAGATAAAACAAAAAAAACCTATAGCCTGATAATTTCAAATCCAACTAGCAAGGAGCTATTTTGATTTGAAATTATCGGGCCTTTCGAGTATTCCTGGAGGATTTAAGAACTTTGAAAGAACCCTCCCCTAGTTGCTATCCTCTTCCTTAAGCCTCAATATTTTTACCTCCACCCGCTGATTTCTCCTTCTTCCATCGGGGGTTTTGTTACTGGCGATGGGCTCTCTCTTTCCGTAACCTTTGTAAACGACTCTCTTGGGGTCAATCCCTTTTTGAGTGATGTATCCCGCCACGGATTTTGCCCTGGCGGTGGAAAGTTTATCACAGTATTCGTTGGAAGGAATGCCGTTGGTGTGCCCTCTGATTTCTACGACAATAAAAGGATTATCGGCTAGAAACTGGTATAATTCATTGAGAACGGGCTTTGAAATTTTCTTGATATTGGAGCTGTCCGCGTCAAAATAAAGTTTTTCCAATCGAATGGTCTGCCCGCTTCTCAACCTTCCCGCTGTCAGCGCCGGTAGAATTTTTTTCGCTGTTTCGAAATTGACCACCGCCTTACAACCATTGCCGTCAGTGACCGTCAGGTGGTGCTTTCCAAATGAAAGCTTCTCCGCTTTGACACCGTTCTCATTACTGTCCCAAAAGTAAGAATAAGTTCCACTACCTCCGCTAACCTGAACTCTTGCTTTTCCGTCGCTGCTCGTGGCTGTAATTGCAGGTTTCTTGTCCACCATTTTAACTGCCAAAGGTTTTGGTTCGGAAACTGAAATTTTCGATGCTTTTTTTTGCCCAACGGCATCCGTCACCGTCACAAGGTATTCGCCCGCAGCTAAATTAGCGGGCTGCGCCCCTGTCACTCCCGACTGACTCCATTGGTAGGCGTAAGGTCCCTTGCCTCCTGCCAACTCCACTTTGAGTGCCGCACTTTTCCCGCCGGCGCAATTTATCTTTGCCGTCTGGTTGATCGATACTTGTAGCGGAAGGATGTTTTCCGTTATTTCTACTGTTCCGGTGGCACTGCAGCCCGCTGCATCGGTCACCGTTAAGGTATGCGTGCCGGGACTTAGTTTTTCCGCCGTCTTTGCTGTTTCTCCGTCATCCCATTTAAAACCGTATTCCCCGCTGCCGCCACTGACCAACCCCGTCGCCTTGCCGTCGGAGTTGCTCGTGCTCGCGGGTGATTCGATTTGAACGGTCGCTGTCAATGCCGCCGGTTCTTCAATGGTTATCTTTGCCGGACTGCTCAATCCCGTCGCATCGGTCACCGTCAATTGGTATTCGCCCGCGGGTAAATTAGCGGGTTGCGCCCCTGTCACTCCTGCCTGACTCCATTGGTAGGCGTAAGGTCCCTTGCCTCCTGCCAACTCCACTTTGAGTGCCGCACTTTTCCCGCCGGCGCAATTTATCTTTGCCGTCTGGTTGATCGATACTTGTAGCGGAAGGATGTTTTCCGTTATTTCTACTGTTCCGGTGGCACTGCAGCCCGCTGCATCGGTCACCGT
>CAZJYF010000270.1:0-5776 GCA_964549665.1 uncultured Saprospiraceae bacterium | reverse complement strand
AACCTCAGCCCATCGCTATATCAAAACAGAGGCACACACTATCCCTACAAGACGCTCTTCCGATCCAATTCTCTTTCAACAGGACGAAAAAACCCCTCCGCTTTGTGGAATCCAATTACGGCTTTGCCACTAATTTGACCGTCCGGCGAATTCGCGATATGATTCGCGGGGTGAACACAGATGACCGCGGCGGACCCCAGCGCGGTAAACCACAAGAAGAACAAGACCTCCTAAGCCTCTTCGACCGGTTCAGCATCTCCCACAATTTTACCATCCGCAGAACCACCGCTAACAACCGGGATACGACTATCATCACCGCCAACACCGTAAGCATGAGGGGCAATATTCAATTGACCCCCAACTGGACTGTCCGGGTTGGAAACTTCGGCTACGATTTCCAATCCAACCGGGTGACCTATCCCGATTTTGGCTTTACCCGCGACCTGCATTGTTGGGAAATGGCTTTCCAATGGCAACCCCGCAGGGGAACTTACACTTTCTTCCTGCGAGTTAAACCCGGTCACCTCGACTTCATCAATATACCCTACCGCAAAAATAATGTCGATTCCCGCTTTGGCGGGTTTTGAGATAGCCACTGCTTTCTTTTTATGTCCCTTTTTGTCCCACGAAAGGCTACGATGGCATTTTTTCAACAGGCAATCGGGTAGCCCAGTTAGAGTTCTCCCTTAATTTTGACCAACTTACAGCTGTCCCATTCCCGCAAAACCTCGTACCGGTAAATCTCATTCAAAGACTGAAAAACTTTTTTTTCACAAATCACCAAAAGGGCTCCCTTGTCAAATGCCAATGGACCTTTTCCAAATTCGTATTTATTGTGCTGAAAATCAATAAGAGGCTGAGAATCAATTTGATAACCTTTTAAATTATAGGTATTCTTATAAAAAACGACATGAGAATTGTAGCGACTATGAACGATGGTGTAGGTTTTTTCATCCCCCACCATCTTCATGAAATCGCGGTATTTTAGGACCGCCCAATCCCAGGGGGGATGTTTTTGAAAATAGATTCTTTCGATTGTTTTTTGGTACGGCAGAGCAAAAACAGCCACCACAAAAGCGGCTAAAAAGAAGGGTGAATAGTTCCCGTTTCCATGGCTTCCAATCGTTCTGATTTGGCTGACAAGCCGCTCTAAACCAATTCCTACGATTAGCGAAAACAAGGGATAAACAGGTAGCATGTACCAGACTATTTTGGTCTTTGAAAGGGAGAGGATTAGAAGGAATACCAAGCATGTGAGGAATATAAAATTGGTAAATTTTTTCAAATTCCCACCAGCCAGCCAGCCACTCAAAAGCCCCAACGGAAGGAAGAACAACCAGGGAAGATAGCGTTCCTTATACAGCATTTTAAAGTAGAAAAACCAGGGGTGAAGATGCCCGCCGAGAGCTTTTAGATAACGCCCCCCGATTTCGTTCCTCCAAACGGTACCGAGGTAGCCGGGGTTGTTCAATTCCCGCAAAAGGTAGAAGCCCAAAATGACCAAAAGCACCCCTGCCGCAGCTATCAAGCAGTGTTTATAGGTGAGCAGTTTTTTGAATTGCTTTTGCCAAATAGCAAAAAGAATTAAACCAGGCAAAAACAAAAATCCTGCGACACCTTTCGTCATTCCCGCTAAGGTGATAAACAGGGCGGCAAGATAAATCCACTTCCTCTTGTGAGATGAATCGCCCGCGTCAAGGAAAAGATAAAAAGAAAATAAATAGCCCAATTCCCACAGCGCGAGGAGGGCATCAAAATCCCCGGAACGGGCGCCGTGGGCACTGATGTATCCTCGTGTCGTCACCAACACCATTCCAGCGAAGAAGCCAACCAATGGCCTTTTTAAAAACTTGGAGCAGAACAAAATCAACAAAAAAACCGTCGCCAAAGCAGCTAGAGCCGAGGGTATTCGGACAGCTAATTCCTTGAAACCCAACAATTTCATGGCAATGGCTTGGCACCAAATGAGCAATGGAGGCTTGGTGCCCCACATTTCAGGTTGCCCATCGTAATGGGTGACCAACCAGTTTCCGTTTTGTACCATTTCAAAGGCATTGACAGCCCGACGGGATTCGTCCCAAAGCCGCAGCGAGAGTTGGTCCAGGTGCAGAAAAAGCGGGAAATAGATGAGTAGGCAAAAAAGAAGAAAAAAGGCAATTGAGATGGGAGAAAGGATCCGTTTCATATTTGATACTAACATTGACCAATGACCTCCAATGACCATTGACTATTTTTTATTTTTCAAATATCGCGATGTCCTGGAAATCCTTGCAATCCTTATCCGGGCATCCACGCCACGAACCATAAAATAAGTGGCGGATTTTCAATTTATTAGATTGTAACAAATCCTTTTTAAAAAAACCTTCATCAAAGGCGACATTGGCAGATTTCACTTTGTCATCCATCAATCGGAAATGTCCGTAATCGAAAGGAAAATCAAAACCGGTGGAGGACATTTGCGAAATTGTTTCTTCATTCAGCAGGAAAAAGGTTGCGTAACAATGCCCACCTTTTTTGAGCACCCGGGCAATTTCTTTCACATAATTTTCCACTTGAGCAGGTAACAAATGCGTAAAAACGGAATTCACTACGATGAAATCAAAGTGTTCGTCGGGGTACGGAAATTGAAAAACATCAGCCTGCTGGCCCGAAGAACGGTACAGGTCATTCTCCAGTGGAATGTGGCGAAAACGGAAGTTCGGAAACCTGGAACTGATGTTTTTTCGACACCATTGCACCCCTAATTTAATGACATCAAAACCTTCGTAGCTTCCCTCATCATTTAAGAAAGTAGTGAGTGGAAGGGCAACCCTACCAATTCCGCTACCTACATCGAGGACTCGATGATTGGGATGTAATCCACCAAATTCTACAAAGCATCGCATCAGCCTCTGACCTGCTTGGCGAAAATCACCTCCACCGGTAAAAATAAGCCCTTTGGGAGGTGTTTGTTGGTCTCGCTTTCCGGAAATCTTTTCGTACAAATCCAACGGCAAAAAATACAGCCTTCGAACCATAAAACGCCAGGCGGGAGGCATGGCGTAAAATAAGCTGCGAGTATTGAATTTCATTTTGACTGGGGATTGTGTTCTATGGTCGTCTGGAATCAGGGTCAGAATCGGAATTTACAGGATTCCAAAAAAGATGAATTAGAATACCCCGTTTCCCATCAAATAGAGAAGACGGCTACAAAGGTAGGTACTTTTTTGGATGTTGTTCTTGAATTATGATTTAAGGAGAATGAAAAATCTCTCGAAATAAAAAAGAACAAACGCGGTAGAAAGCATGTTAATTTAATGTAAATTCCAACTCTCTTTTTTGCTTTTATATTTTGTCTAAATTAAGCTCCATCCCTCAGATTTACAAGAATAAAATTTTCAAAGAAATTCTCATTTGTAAAAATTTATTAACCACTAATTTACAATCCTTAAAATTTAAATATTTTAAAAACGAAACTTTTTTATTGTTACCCAATGTTAATTTAATGTAAATTTATTGTAAATTTCAGGTAAATTGATTAATATTGCACCCAGTTACCTGATAAAAATAAAAACTACTATTATGAAAAAGACTGAATATCAAGAACTCCAACGCTTCAATAGATGGGATGCTATCGCGTTACTAGCCGTACTTATCGTCGCCACTGTTTATAGCCTCGGTAAATATATTTTCACCGGTCAGATTGCCACAATGGACCCTTTAACATTGGGTTTTATTGTTCTGTGCTTGTTGGGAATGGTAGCTGGAATGATTTACCTTTTAAGCGTCAAAATGGAGATTGAGGTCAAGGGGAAAAGTATTCGATTTAAATATTATCCCCTCCAAACCAAAAAGCAAAAAATAAAATTCAAAGACGTGGAAGATTTTAAAATCGTCAAAACGCCTCCAGCAGCAGCTTATAGTGGTTGGAACGTGCGTTATAACACCGACGAGGAATTTTTCAGCGCTTGTGGTAGAACCGGAATTCAGTTAAAACTAAAAGATGGAAAAACGTTTTTCATCGGTTGCAAAAGACCGGAAAAGCTCCGTGAAATCATGACCAAAGTGTTGCGAAGCCAAAGTAATTTACCGGCAAGGTAATTGTTTAATTTTCAACTGCAATTCTTCTAAAAAGCACCTCCCCATGATGGGGAGGTGCTTTTTTTTTTGGGGATGATGGAGGACAAACCTCAAATTATTATTTCAAAATGCAACTTAGCCTATGGAACAGTGTCACTATCAGTGAATTGAAATAATCTCTATTTTTCTAACGCAAACCAAATTCAATGAAAAATTTACCAACAATTTTCTTGTTTTTAATGCTTGGACTCCTTTTTTCCAATACCGGATATGCTCAAAACTGGCGCAAAAACAGCATCACGGGAGAAGGGAAAACAGTCACCGAAACATTGGACCTGCCCTCCTTTGAGGGCATTGGATTAAGTATCAGTGCAGATGTATATCTCAAGCAAGGCAATGCGCAATCGGTCAAAATTGAAGCCCAGAAAAATATCATCGACAATATCGAAAGAGAAGTGACAAACAAGGTTTGGAAAATCAAATTCGACAAGAGTGTACGCAACTACGAAGACGTGAAAATTTGGATTACCATCCCACACCTGAATCAAGTAGCGGTAAGTGGTTCCGGTGACATTCAAGGAGAAAATACCTTCTCCAACCTCAACGAGCTCGAATTGGCAATTAGTGGTTCGGGCAGTATCGAATTGGACGCTGAATCGAAATCCGTAAACGTTTCTATCAGCGGTTCGGGCGACATGGAACTAGGCGGAACCACCGGAAAGCAAAATGTGAGCATAAGCGGTTCGGGCGACGTGGATGCCTACGGTTTATCCTCGAAAACTTGCCAGGTAAGCATCGCCGGTTCCGGGGATTGCCAACTTACGGTAACGGAAAACCTGACTGTTTCCTTAGTTGGAAGTGGTGATGTGTATTACAAGGGCAACCCATCTGTCCACTCAAAAATTGTGGGGTCAGGAGATGTCATTGCCAAATAATTTTTGCCTTTCAACTATACCCCCGTGTTTTAGAATAACAAAAGAATATCAAAAAAAAACCACTGCCTGGTAAAAGACAGTGGGTTTTTTTTGTGCATTTATGAAAACTCTCATCATCTAGATTCCTGCAAATTTAAAAGGCAGAATAGAAAAACAAAGAAGAAAGCTGCCAAAATTCCCAATCTTTGACGACCTTGTCTTTGCATTCTCAAATTTCACTTGAGAGCAGCCCTGACCCGAATGACTACTGACTTCCTAATGACCACTGACTACTTAAAACATGCTTAAAAAAATTTTATTCGCCCTCCTCGTTATCGTCCTGCTTGGAGTTGCTGCAGGCTACTATTATTATCAAAAGATTAAACCACCTCCCCCTCCCATTTCTGCCAACGACCGGGCATCGGTTCGATTGATGCCGCTGCCAGCAGAATTAAAATTAATAAGCGGAAAATTTATTCTCGATGAAAGTTTTGGATTGAGAACCGAAGGATACTCGGAAGCGCGCCTGGAACGGGCGGAGCAGCGTTTTATGAACAGGTTGTCCAAGCAGACAAGCACCCGCTTTGGCAAATCCAATCCTTCCAATATCCTAACCATTCATTGTCAGTCCGGGGCATCCGAAATACCCCAACTCAGGGAAGACGAGAGCTACGATTTGAAAATCACCTCCGCCGCCGCCAGCCTTAAAGCGGCTTCGCCTTATGGCATCCTTCGGGGCTTGGAAACTTTTTTACAGTTGGTCGAAAACCAAAGTGGTGCATATAGTTTGCCCGCTTGCCACA
>CAZJYF010000269.1:0-5782 GCA_964549665.1 uncultured Saprospiraceae bacterium | reverse complement strand
GGAAAAGATAAAAAAGAATCATGAAAAAAGCATTTAAAATTCTTCGGTATTTGGTCTTCGCCATCCTTGGTTTGGTATTACTAGTCATTATTGTTTTCTATGCCTATTACGGTGTCAAATCTTCGCGAAATATGTCCAAATTAGGCGTTGAGGCCCCTCTTTTGAAACAGGACGGGAAAACGTTTAGAGACTTCAATAAAAATGGAAAACTCGACATTTATGAAGATGTCCGGCGTCCCGTCGAGGAGCGGGTGGAAGACCTCCTGTCGCAAATGACCTTGAAGGAAAAGGCCGGAACGATGTTTATTACTATGATTTTGATGAACGAAGACGGCAGTCTGATGGAACGCCCTTCCCCTTCCAATCCGTTCAGCTTTTTCCTTCCGACCAACTCTGACATGGTGGCCAACCGCCTGATGAACCATTTCAACGTGCTTCAGTTGGCAAAACCAAAACAGGCGGCTGAATGGTACGATAGGCTGCAAAAAATGGCCGAACGCACCCGCCTCGGCATTCCCATTACCATCGCTTCCGACCCGCGCCACGCCTTTAGCGAAAATCTCGGAGCCAACCTCCTTGCCGGCGATTTTTCGCAATGGTGCGAACCCATCGGCTTGGCAGCTACGCGAGACACTGCTCTCGTGCAACAATTTGGCGATATTGCCCGGCAGGAATACCTCGCCGTGGGTATCCGTTTGGCGCTTCACCCCATGGCTGATTTGGCAACTGAACCCCGTTGGGCGAGAATCAACGGCACGTTCGGGGAAGATGCCGAATTATCGGCGGCCATGGTCCGGGCTTATATCAGGGGCTTTCAGGGCAAAGGAATTGGTCACACTAGTGTGGCTTGTATGACAAAACACTTCTCGGGTGGAGGACCTCAAAAGGACGGATTGGACGCCCATTTTCCCTACGGAAGAGAACAGGTCTATCCCGGCAACAACTTTGATTACCATCTCATCCCCTTCGAAGAAGGCGCTTTTAAGGCGGGAACGGCGGAAATTATGCCTTATTACGGCGTCCCCATGGGGCAAACGAGTGAAGATGTGGGCTTTGCCTTCAATAAGGATATCATCACCGGGTTGCTGCGAAATCGCTACGGTTTTGGAGGAGTAATTTGTTCGGATTGGGGATTGCTGACCGACACAAAAATTGGAAACCAGGTGATGTTGGCAAGGGCCTGGGGCGTTGAAAATTTAAGTCCGCTGGAACGGGCCAAAAAAATTCTGGACGCCGGCGTGGACCAATTTGGTGGTGAAGCCAGCCCGGAATTGGTCGTTGAGTTGGTAGAGAAGGGCATGGTGCCGGAAAGCAGAATTGACCAATCTGTTCGGCGCCTGCTGTTAGCCAAATTCAAACTTGGGCTATTTGACCAACGCTATGTGAATCCTGAATTGGCAGAAAAAATCGTGGGTAAAGAAGCCTTCCGCAAAGCAGGCGCTTTGTCGCAGCGCAAATCCATCGTGCTTTTGAAAAATGGTGACGATGGACAGGATAATAGGCTCCTCCCCTTGAAAGTGGGAACCAAAATTTATGTTGAAAACATCCGCCCTGAAGTTGCCAATAAATACGGCAACCTGGTGGATAGTGTGGAGGATGCCGATGTGGCCATTCTTCGCCTAAAAGCCCCCTTTCAACCGCGGAACGAAAATTTCCTCGAGCGATTCTTTCACCAGGGCGATTTGGATTTCAAAGGACCGGAAAAACAACGTATTTTGGACATTTTGGAGCGCATCCCCACCATCGTAGATATTTACCTGGACCGCCCAGCCGTCATTCCGGAAATAGCCGAAAAGAGCGCAGGCTTGCTTGCCAATTTTGGTGCTGCCGATGAAGCCGTTCTCGATGTGATTTTCGGCAAGTTCAAGCCAACCGGAAAGTTGCCTTTCGAGCTACCTTCTTCCATGGAGGCTGTTCGGAAGCAGAAGGAAGACCTGCCGTATGACTCCGAAAACCCGCTCTTCCATTTTGGGTTTGGGCTGAGTTATGGAGATAGCACGCTTGTGTTGCAATAATTCTTTGCAATATCGACCTCCCTACTTGCGGAAGCATTCAGTTTTTATTGGGTGCCTCCTTTAATGTGTGTAGCAAAAACTTCCAAAATTTCCCGACGGATTGGATGTTCACCATCTCATCGGGCGAATGCGGATGTTTGATGGTGGGTCCGAAGGAAATGGTGTCCATATTTGGGTAGTGGTCAAGGATGATACCGCATTCCAAACCGGCGTGGCAAGCTGCCACTTTTGGTTTCTCATCAAATAATTTGGCGTACAAATTTTCCATGGTTTTTAAAATGGGGGATTGTGCGTTGGGCTCCCAACCGGGGTAGCTGTTGCCGTTTTCGACCTTCGCCCCGATGGCTTTAAAAGCGGCCTTCACGGCGTTGGCGATGTCCGTTTTGCCCGATTCGACGGAACTGCGTTGGAGGCTTTGGGTGATGAATTCTCCGTCTTTTACAATCACTCGGGCTAAACTCGATGAGGTTTCCACCAAATCGGGAATGTCAGGGCTCATTCTGAATACACCGTTGGGCATGGCATAGATGGCGTTCAAAATTTTTCCCTGCGCTTTGCGCGACATCACTTTTTCCGGCAAAGTGGCTGAACTGATGGTGATACTCAAATTGGGTTCGATGCTTTTGAATTCACTTTTGATGGCGGTCACCCGCTTGTCAAATTCTTTCAAAAAAGCATCCAAACGCTTTTCAGCTACGACGACCACCGCAAAGGATTCTCTTGGAATGGCATTTCGCAAGCTGCCCCCATCAATGGTGGCAATTCGAAGCCCGAAAGGTTTGGCTGTTCCATACAACAGCCGGTTCATCAGCTTGTTAGCATTCGCCCGGCCGAGGTGAATATCCACGCCGGAATGACCTCCTTTCAGTCCCGTGATGGCAATTTGGTAGCCCAGCCTGTCCGCTTTCGGTTTCTTTTCTTTGTATTTTAGATAGGTATTGGTATCGATGCCACCCGCACAGCCAATGCAGAGTTCGTCGTCGTCCTCGGTGTCGAGATTTAGGAGAATATCACCTTCCAGCAAGCCTTCAATCAACCCTTTTGCGCCTGACATTCCGGTTTCTTCATCGATGGTGAAAAGTGCTTCCAGCGGAGGATGCGGGATGTCTTTCGATTCCAGCAAAGTCATAATTGAAGCGACCCCGATTCCATTATCGGCGCCAAGGGTAGTCCCTTCGGCTTTCACCCATTCCCCGTCAACAAAGCATCGAATGCCCTCGGTTTCAAAATCGAAGGTCACTTCCGAATTTTTTTGATGAACCATGTCGAGATGCGATTGCAAGACGAGGGTTTTGCGGTTCTCCATACCCGCCGATGCCGGTTTTTTGATGATCACATTTCCAACTGAGTCAACAACCGTTTTCAATCCGAGGCTTTCGCCAAAATTTTTCATGAATTCGATGACCCTACCTTCTTTTTTAGATGCTCGAGGCACTTCGTTGAGCTTGGAAAAATTATTCCAAAGGGGTTTCGGTTCAAGTTTTTTTATTGAATTATTCATCTTTGAGAATTCTTTTATTGTAAAAAATATTTCGCGGGAAAGGTAGGGGTTTTCAGGTCAGTGTCCAAGAAGTTTGAAAACAAATCAACCATCAATTTCCTTCCAAATTTGTCTTCTCGACATACTGTTTCAAATAGTCAAAATGCTTTCCCAAAGCGCCATTTTCTGCCACGGTAGCCCTTTCCAAAATACGGCTTTTTTCTTTGAATAACTCCTCCAAAATGTGCTCGATGAATTGCTGTCCAAAGGCTTCAGAAGCATCTCGCGGCAGTTCGTTGGGGAGGTTGTCAATGGTCATCATGTCAATTGCGTTTTCCCTAAAAGGGGCCGTTTCTCTTTCTGTCTGAGGGTCGTAGCCAAAGACGGGGTCGGCGAGGGTGCAAGGCCGCAAAGTAGAAGGAATGGAGGCTACCGGGGCAATGTCGCAGGTCACGTCCGCTATTACGCGAAGTCGAAAATCCGGGTTTTTCATATCTTCTTTGGTGAAAAAGGCCGGCGCCTGGTTGTCCCAAAAAATGCCGTTGATAAGTATGTCGCCCTGTTGGTAAAAGGGTCGGAAAATGCTTTTGTAAAGAGAAGGGTTTTCAAAAAAGTCGGCCATCTCAAAGGCCTGTCCGTCCTTCCGCGCGGCATAGTCGTCACAATCCAATTGGGTGAAAACCGCCTTTTCAAAAGTTCCTTTGAGAAAGGCATCCGGGGAAACTTGCTGAATGCCCATATCCTTCAAAACCGCCGCCGCCCCACCTCCAACTCTGCCCGTGCCGGTCAAGACGATTTTCACTGGGGGCAGAGCAAGTGTTTTATATATTCCACGGGCTTCGGCATAATCGCGACAATCTTTCATTCGCCTGAGGTCGAATTTTCCGCTGCGACGGCCGTAGGTCCAAAGGGCATTATGTGCGCCTACCATTCCGGCAAATTTCCCAAAAGCAATCAATCGCCTGCCTCGACCATCCGTCAGTACCTCGTAATCGATTAGACGTATTTTTTTTGCCAAAACAGCTTGCAAGAGTTTCCGGTTGTAATCTTGTTTCTTGATAGTGTGGGAGAAAAAAAAGTAGGTCTTTGCAGGTAACAAATCATCTATCTGCACTTCCTTTACTCCCATCAAAATGTCGCATTGAAAAAGATTCTCACTGAGTTGGATGCCATGTTCCCGGTATTCCTCATCGGAAAAGCTGCGAATGGGGGAGGGCTGAATCAACAAATTTAGGGGGAAATGATTAGCCAGATATGCACATTGTTCAGGGGTCAATGGAACCCTGGAATCAGGGGGTGTTTTCCCTTCCCGGATAATCCCAATTCTCATAAATAGGTGGTTTTATTCAATTAGTAACGGAAGGCAAAAGTAATAGATTTCGCGGGAGATTTATGGAAAGTCCAAGAAAGAATTTTCCACTAAAACGACGTTCTTTTCATTTTGGTAAATCACATAAAATTTCTATAATTCACATATTATACCCTTTTCTATTATTTTTTTTCTAATAAAATTATAATTAAGCTATCTCAGATTCTTTTGTTTATAAACAAATTAAATATTATGATAAAACATATTATTCCATATGACATAAAAATTTGACGGATGGTATTGATGAATTGTCTCAATTAATGTATCTTTGCTTTCCCTCCACGCAGAATCTCCCAATCGAATCACATTAATTCCTCCATTAAGAAATTTCAATTTTTTTACTCTCTACTTACACATTGAGAAGATGTACACATTTTGTTTAATCGTCATTCTTTTGGCGCTATTCTTAACGGTATTGAATAGCCAAAGCGGTGAAATTCTCCAAAAGAAAAAACCGATTCTTGAAGATGTTCATTATTTGACCGTCGAAGTTATGCCCGGTGCCAATAGCAGCAACCTAATTTTTAAAAATGCACCTGAAGCAGAAAAAAAAGGCAGTATTCCAAGTGATTTAAAAGAGAAGACCAAAAAAACTTCCCGCCAAAAAGACTTTTCAAAAAGTGAAAATCCTGCCGGCAAAGATTCCAATGAAACCCCTCCAGTTCTCTCCTAAGAATTCGTACTTGCAGGTGTGTTTCGATTCAATTGAAACAGTCTACTAAATATTCATCATTGTTCGATTTTTCCAAGTGGTTTTTATTTCAACTTTCTGATTATTTTTAAAGAACTTTCCCGACCATACAAAAGTTATTACTTTTGCAACTTCTCTTTGAAAATGATGGAAGCGATGAAATATCGGAGATTATAAAATCACTTTTCGCTTCCAATTTTATCTTAATCAGCAAATTGGGGACGTAC
>CAZJYF010000268.1:1833-5789 GCA_964549665.1 uncultured Saprospiraceae bacterium | reverse complement strand
GACCAATGACCTCGTTGACCAATGACTTGCCATTTATTATGAGGTTGGAAAAAGAAAAAGCTCTTTTTTTAAAAGAAAAAATACAGGAAAACCTATCTGATGCAACGGTTTTTCTTTTTGGTTCAAGAACGGACGACACCAAAAAAGGCGGGGACATCGACATCTTGGTGCTGGGAACCCGAAAATTAAAATTAAACGAAAAATTAAACGTGCAAACCGCTTTCTGGAAACAATTCGGGATGCAAAAATTAGACCTCGTCAGTTTTACCTTTGAAGACGATGATCCTTTCAAAAGACTTATTTTACTGGATGCCATCGAACTTTGATTTTGACTGCTGATGACGAAAAAACAAAAAATTACGGTTGAATTATTGCAGGCTTACCTTTCGCAAATTGAAAAATCCTTGCTTCATCTCGAATACTCGGAAGAAAAATGCAGTAAGGTTGAATTGAAGCCGGAATTATCAAACCAAGATTTAGCAGTTTTTGAGTCGCTGACTTCCCGTTTCGCCCGCACGGTAGATATTTACACGCAGAAACTTCTCAAATCTCTAGTCTTCATTTTGCAGGAAGACCTGCCCACTTTTCCGGATAAAATGAATTTTTGTGAGAAAATAGGCGCTATTTCCGCTGCCGATGATTTGACGACATTGCGGGGATTGAGGAATTCCATCGCCCACGAATACGAAGAAGCCCGACTTTCCGAACTCTTCGCAGAAGTGCTTCAAAACATTCCCACCCTCAAAACCTCCATCGGATTGACCCGGGACTACATCCAAAATAAAATATTATCGAATGCCTGAACAACTTTACCAAGACATGGAATTGCTGCGCTTCACAACAGCCGGAAGCGTGGACGATGGCAAAAGCACCCTCATCGGGCGGTTGTTGTACGACAGCAAATCCATTTTTGAAGACCAATACGAAGCTGTAAAAAAGAGCAGTGAACGACGAGGCGAAGAGGGCGTAAACCTCGCCTTGCTGACCGACGGACTGAAGGCTGAACGGGAACAAGGCATCACGATTGATGTGGCTTACCGCTATTTTTCCACGCCCAAACGAAAATTCATCATCGCCGATACGCCTGGGCACACTCAATACACCCGCAATATGGTGACCGGGGCATCTACCGCCAACGTGGCCTTAATTTTAATCGATGCCCGGCATGGGGTAGTTGAACAAACCCGCCGGCACGCCATCATTGCTTCCCTCTTGCAAATTCCGCACCTGCTCATTTGCATCAATAAAATGGACTTGGTGGAATACCGGCAGGAAATTTATGACGAAATCAAGAACGAGTTTGAACAGTTTGCTTCCAAACTCGATGTGTACGATGTGAACTTCATTCCCATCTCTGCTTTGAAGGGCGATAATGTAGTGGAACGCTCCCAAAACACGGATTGGTTTGAAGGCCCCACCCTACTCTACTACCTTGAGAACGTGCATATTGCGAGCGACCAAAATTTCATCGATGTCCGTTTTCCGGTGCAATACGTCATCCGCCCAAACAACGACCAATTTCACGATTACCGCGGTTATTCGGGAAGAGTGGCAGGAGGCATCCTGAAAAAAGGAGACGAGGTCCTTTTGCTGCCATCCGGATTCACGACAAAAATTGCCAAGATCGACACCTTTGACGGGGAAGTTGAAGAAGCCTTCCCCCCCATGTCCGTGACAGTGCTGCTTGAGGAAGACTTCGATATCAGCCGGGGCGACATGATAGTCCGGGAAAACAACCAACCTAGAATCGAGCAAGACATCGATGTGATGGTTTGTTGGTTCAGTGACCGTCCGGTGCAATTGCGCGGAAAATACACCCTCCTTCACACCACCGATGAAGCGAGATGTATCGTCAAAGAAATTCGCTACAAAATGGACGTCAACACCTTGCACCGCGACCAAGAAGATAAGGTTATCAAAATGAACGATATCGCCCGCGTGGTGCTCCGCACGACGAAGCCTTTATTTGTCGATGCTTACCGCAAAAACAGAATCACCGGAAGCGTCATTTTTGTAGATGAAGGAACGAATGAGACCGTTGGGGCGGGGATGATAATTTGAGGTGTGATGGTGTGATGGTGTGGAGGTGTGGAGGTGTGGAGGTGTGATGGTATTTTTCAATTTTAATTTTTCACAAACCACAAACAAATACTTTGGGAAATTTCAAAGAACTTAGGGTTTGGCAAAAGGCGAGAGAATTAGCGGTTGAAATTTATAAACTTACTGATAATGAGTATTTTAGGAAAGATTTTGGCTTAAAAGATCAAATTAGAAGGGCGGCGGTTTCGATTCCGTCAAATATTGCCGAAGGAGATGAATTAGATACTAACAAACATAGCATCCGTCATTTCTATATTGCAAAAGGTTCGACAGCAGAAATTGTTACACAACTCATCATTTCATTCGAAATAAACTACATTTCACAAGATGCAAAAGACAATTTTTTAAGTGCCTACGAATATGTCTCCATCATGTTAAGAAAACTAATTTCCGCCAGATGTTGACCACCATCAAACGCTCAAACCAACATACCGTAAAACCGTCAAACCGACAAACAGCCATACCAATGGTTGACCTCAAGACCCAATACCTCCACATTCAAGAGGAAATTGACCGGGAGGTACTGGAGGTTATTGCTTCCGCAAAATACATCAACGGACCCAAAGTTTGGGAATTTCAAAAGGCATTGGAAGAATATCTCGATGTAAATCACGTCATCCCCTGCGCAAATGGAACGGATGCCTTGCAAATCGCCCTAATGGCATTGGAGTTGGAACCAGGGGATGAGGTTATCGTCCCTTCGTTTACTTATGTGGCAACGGCGGAAGTCATTGCTCTGCTCGGTTTAATACCCGTCATGACGGATGTTGACCCCGACACCTTTACAATTACCGCCGAAATCATCGAAAAATCCATCACGCCCAAGACAAAGGCAATCGTACCTGTCCATCTTTTTGGGCAGTGTGCAGACATGGAGCCTATTTTGGAAATAGCAAGAAAACATGGACTTCCCGTGGTGGTGGATAATGCACAAGCCTTAGGGGCGGATTATGTTTTTAATAATGGGACAGTTCAAAAAGCGGGGACAATTGGAGAAATCGGCTGCTCTTCTTTCTTCCCCTCCAAAAACCTCGGCTGCTTTGGCGACGGTGGAGCAATGTTTACGAATGATGAAGAACTAGCCGCAAAACTTCGACAGATTGCCAATCACGGTCAATCGAAGAAATATTACCATTCGGTCATTGGGGTCAATTCGAGATTGGACAGCATTCAGGCAGCGGTGCTAAATGTCAAATTGCGATACCTCGACGAATATTCCCAAGCCCGGCAGAAAGTAGCTGCCTATTATGACGCGGCCTTTCAAAATATGGATGGTTTAAAAACCCCTGCCCGGCAATCAAATTCGACACACGTCTTTCATCAATATACTTTGCGTGTAGGTAATGGGGTTCGGGATGAATTGAAGACCTTTTTATCGGAACGGGGTATCCCTTCCAACATTTATTATCCGCTTCCATTATACAAGCAAAATGCCTTCAAAAAATATTTTTCACAAAAAGATTTTCCCGCTACAGAGATGCTGTGCAATTCGGTCCTTTCTTTGCCTATTCATACTGAAATGACCCAAGAAACATTGGAATACATAGTTGAAGGAGTTGTTTCTTTTTTCTCCAACTCTTAGCCAATGCAGTTGTTTACGAATAAAAAATGAATTAAATTGGGTCATTGCGAGTTGGGATATATGTCTGGAATAAATTAGAATCACTGAAAAATGGCTGCTGAGATAAAAGAACAGGTTAACTTTCTGGAAAAAACCCTCAATCGTTTCATCCTGAGCACGAATGAGATGAGGTACGATATGGCCAAAGACACAGCCCTTCTCAAACAGGAGATGAAGGACTTCAAAGATGAGATGAAAGAGTTCAAAGTTGAAACCAGGGAGGCGAACAGACAGT
>CAZJYF010000268.1:0-1733 GCA_964549665.1 uncultured Saprospiraceae bacterium | reverse complement strand
TTCAAAGATGAGATGAAAGAGTTCAAAGTTGAAACCAGGGAGGCGAACAGACAGTTCCGAAAGGAGAACAAACAATTTCGGCAAGAAATGAATAAGAAATGGGGCGACCTGGCTAATAAAATGGGAACCATTGTAGAGGATATTGTCTCACCCGCTGTCCGACCTATGGTAAAAAAATATTTCGGGGAAGACACCGACCAGGATTTTATGATTCACGCCCGAAGGTGGAGCAAAGCATTAAATGTAAAAGGCGAATTTGATGTTATTGCCGCAAGTGAGAGAAATGTTTATTTAGTAGAAACAAAAAGTACGCCTCGCAAAGAGTATCTGGAGGAATTCGAAGAAAAAATTATCCGATTCAGGCAATTGTACCCCGAACACAAAAACAAAAACCTCGTTCCCATCTTTGCCAGCCTACGATTTGAAAAGGATTTTATTCCATTTGCCACCAAAAAAGGCTTCTACCTGATGGCCTATCGGGAATGGGAATACATGGACTTGCTCAATTTTGAAGAAGTTCAAAAAAGAAAGGCAGGATAGTAAAAAGGGATGCCTGGAATGTCCGATTTTATCGTGGAAATTCTGCCGCATTCGACTTCAAAAAGGTATTTGAGTTGTTGGAATTTTGAACCTTCGCTAGCGTATTAAATTCCTTGCCCGTATCACAAAATAATTTCTTCGCCCACCCCACCGCCGTCATTGACGAAGGTTGTGAAATCGGTGAAGGAACCAAAATCTGGCATTTCTGCCACATCATGCCAAACGCTAAAATTGGTAAAAATTGCATCCTCGGTCAGAACGTCTTTGTCGCTAATGATGTGGTTTTGGGCAACAATGTGAAGGTTCAAAACAACGTATCCATTTACAAAGGAGTGACTTGTGAAGATGACGTTTTTCTCGGTCCTTCCATGGTTTTCACCAATGTTTTCAATCCACGCAGCGCTGTGAGTCGCAAAGACGAATACATGCCAACCCGCGTAGGGAAAGGCGCAACTGTTGGTGCGAATGCCACCATCGTTTGCGGAAACGAAATTGGGAAATATGCCTTTATCGGGGCAGGCGCGGTGGTGACGAAAGAAGTGCTCCCTTATGCGTTGGTGGTTGGCAATCCGGGGCACCAAATTGGTTGGATGAGTGAGTATGGAAAAAGGTTGGCGTTTGATGAGAATGGGGAAGCAGTATGTCCGGAAAGTGGAGATAATTTCCGGATGTTAGAAGGAAGGGTTATTAAGGTGTAGGGTGTAGGGTGTAGGGTATATTTAAGATAATGGCTGGTGTTATGGGCAAGTTTCAAGAATTACGGGTTTGGCAGGAGGGAAAAGAACTTGCAGTTTTCATTTATTATATCACCAACAAAACTAGTTTTGCTAAAGATTTTGGTTTGAGGGATCAAATCAGAAAAGCAGCTGTCTCCATTTCGTCCAATATAGCTGAAGGTGACGAGTTAATGAGTAACCAACAAAGTATCCGCCATTTTTATATTGCGAAAGGTTCATCAGCAGAAGTATTAACGCAAGGTATTATTGCGCACGAAATCGGATATCTTTCACATGTAGATTTCACCATTATTAAAGAAAAAACCACAAAAATATCCAAAATGCTTCACCGCCTTATTCAATCTCGAATTGCCCAAAAAAAATAAGCTATTTTAGGAACCAGCATGTCCCATATCTTAGACCTTACACCCAAAACCTCACACCTCATTTCTCATAAATGAAAAAATTCGCCCTTAT
>CAZJYF010000267.1:0-5789 GCA_964549665.1 uncultured Saprospiraceae bacterium | reverse complement strand
ATTTATGGCAAAGAAGCGAATTGCAATCTTTGGAATAAAGTATTTTCCGTCGAAAGGCGGCACCAGCCGGGTGGTGGAGAACCTGCTGTGGGAGTTGAAAGACCATTTTGACTTCACGGTTTACTGTTATGAACACGAGTCTGCCAGCACGCATATTCCAGGCGTCAAAACGGTGCAGTTTCCTGAAATGCCAATTAAAGGGTTGGGGGTTTTTCTTTACTATTTGAGGTGTTGCATCCACCTTATGCAGAATGGAAACTACGACTTGGTTCATCTGCATAAAACCGACGTGGCTTTTTTTCTGCCGGCCTTGGGGCTTAAATTCAAATTGGTTGCCACCTCTCATGCCACGCCTTATCTCAATGAAAAATGGTCGGGAATTGGTAGGTTGTATTTCCGAATGGCCGAACGATTATTTGTGAAATCAAAAAGCACATTAACAGCTGTTTCAAAAACGCAAGTAGAATACTTTTCCAAAAAATACCAAAGGGCAGTGCATTATATTCCAAATGGGATACTTCCAGTAGAAAAAAATAATCCCCAACTCGCGGAGGAGATACTTTCGAAGCATAAAATAAGGGCTGATTATATCCTTTTCGCTGCCCGCAGGCTGATTCCTCTAAAAGGATGTCACACGCTCCTCGAGGCAATGAAACTAATGGATTTCACAGGTACTTTGGTGATCGCAGCCGAAATGGATCAACTTCCTGCTTACACCGAACAGCTCAAATCTGCTGCTGAAGGCATGGATGTCAAATTCATCGGATATATCTCCGATAGAGGGGCTTTGGATGCCTTGATTCGAAGGGCGAGGTTTTTTGTCTTTCCTTCCGAATTGGAGGGGATGTCTATGATGTTACTCGAAACCGGAAGTTTGGGCACGCCGATGATTTGCAGCGACATTCCTCAAAACCTGGCTGTATTGAGCGCAGAAGAAGTCCTGTATTTTAAATCAAAAAATGCGGTTGACCTCGCTAACAAGCTTCAATGGGCTTTCCAACATCCCAATGAGATGAAGGATTTAGCTCGAAAAGCCAGGCAAAATATTGAGCAAAAGTATTTGGTTTCCAGAGTGGCCAAACAATATGTTGACCTGTATAACAAATTAGTCCCCCAGACCCAAACCAAAAAAAGTTGGGCATGAACAGCTACCTGAGAAAGAAAATAATATCTTTTTCTGCCCCACTTCTGACTTCTTTGCAGATGCACCGGCTATTTGGACCTTTTTATTCCGGATGCGGGCATATACTGACTTTTCACCGGGTAATTCCCGACACAGCAGAGGTGCGCATCCACAACCACCAAAGCCTTGAAATCACGCCAGAGCATTTTGAACAAACGATTCTTTTTTTCCAAAAAAGGGGATATGCGTTTTATTCCCTTGACCAACTTTATGAATCTCTCCTTCGGGGCCGCTTTTCAAAAAAATTCGTGGTTTTCACCTTTGATGATGGCTACCGGGATAATTTCACGCTTGCCTATCCCATTCTCAAAAAATACCGCGTTCCGTTTACGATTTATATTACGACCAATTTCCCGGATAGAAAAGCCATTCTGTGGTGGTATATTTTGGAGGATATGCTGAGGGAAAGGGAGCAGGTTCGATTCCGTTGGGAAGACAGGGATTATTCTTTCAGGTGTCGGTCTCTTGTTGAGAAAGAGGCCGTTTTCGATGAAATACGTTCTTTGATAAATCAATCTTTTTCGCAGTCCAACTTCTTGGAGATGCTTCGCGCCATATTTGGCGACTTTCAGACCAACCTCTGTGCCTATGCCGATTCATTGGCCATGAGTTGGGATGAAGTTAGGGAAATTAGTAAAGACCCACTCGCTACCATTGGGGCACACAGCGTGAACCATTTCTCTTTAAAACAACTGGATTTGGAAGAATTGGTCCGTGAAATAAAGGGTTCCAAAGAATTCATCGAATCTAAAATACAACAAGCGGTGGAGCATTTCGCTTATCCTTTCGGAAAATCAACGGAAGCCTCCCTCCGGGAATTTGAAATGGTCAAATCATTGGGTTTCAAAACAGCCACGACCACCCGAATGGGAAATGTTTTTCCCGCACACAAAAACCACTTCGAATGCCTCCCCCGCATCAGCATCAATAGGGCAACCAAGAAACATGTGTTGCAGCTGCAAACTAGCGGGATGCTCCCCTGCTTGTACCACAAAGGCAGGAAGTTGATTACGGATTGAAAGCTTTCAGGCGGGTTCAAAAGCGATAAATTCTCAATCCGGCAGGACCAAATGATAGGCCCTCGTCTTGTAACCAGGGTCATCGGGAGTTCGGGTCAAAAGCCTTAGTGAGCCCATAAACAATTCAACCTTTCCGGCGCCGGCGGCAAGGGAGGATTGAACATCTGCTGGACTGTCGTTAAAGGTATGATGGTATATGCCCCATTTATTATTGCCCCCCCAGGGATATTCCTCGTAAACGGTGGAAACCCTCTTGTTGTAAAATAATTCTCCATTCAGCCAAACTTGTAGCAATCCGGCGGAATGAATGCCATAAATCACGTGAATGACGACATCCAGGGTTTCTCCGGCGCGCGGCCGAACAGGATAAACGATTCGCTCCTCGTTTGCTGAATTTACGACTTGAATTTCGCCTCCTTTAGCTGGGGAAGGGCGGTTACGAGCCGCTATTTCCAGCTCGAATTGGGGAGAAAATCCTTCTACCCCGGGATGGTTTTGAAAAATAGTTATGGGGGAGGTTGGGTCGATCACATAACTTTCTCCAAAATGATACCTCCACCCAATCCATTGTTCCGTACCGAGGGGGTGTTCAATATTCCAAGGGGCCGTGCGGATTTCACTGCGGTAGTTATTTGGGCTTCCTGCATTGGGGGGCGGAGGCGGAGAGACGGGGTTCACATAAAAACGCAACAAATTGCCAACGATGGTCACCCCGTGAGGGTCCATGGCAACATCCACATAAAGCCCATGGCCAAAAGGCGTTCCTTCGGGCCAGGTGTAGGAGGGAATAATTACTTGTTCCCATTTCCAAACCCGCACTCTAAAGGAATCTGATGGAGGAGGTGCGGAGACCAAACCATTCGAAGGGGTGACCGGTTGGCACCCAAGAGAGAATATTCCGAGTAAAAAGAATCCTAACATAAATAGCCTGTTTTGAAAATAATCGGTTTTTTTCATTGGGGGGGAATTATTTGAAAAATTTGGTGATTCGGGAATATCAACTTCTCCTATTCAAAAAATAGAGAAAGTTTTCGAACGAATTTTTTAGAGGGAAGTTCCTTATTTCTGTTTCAAACCAGCTATCGATAAGCCAAGCCATTTTCACTCCCCGCGGGTCAGGATATGGACTGAATTTTGTTTGAAACTTGTCAAGTAACGGTCAAAAAATAACTTCCCGTATCATTCTTTTTCTATTGCCGGTTACTTACCTGCGGTCAAAAAAAAACTTTAACATTCCGACGGCTTTTATTGTTCGGTCGCCATACATCGAAGCCGAACAAAAGAAGACGTCCGAGGATGATAGTATTCTATCCCCGACTAATTGAAAAAAAAATTCGGTACAGGAAAACATCTCCTCATGTGGTTTTAAACACAAAAAACTGAAATTTAGTGATAATGAAGCAAAAGCAACCCAAAATCAGCCTGTTGATATGGACTTACAATCGTGCTCATCTCATCGACCGCGCCGTTCAAAGTGTGCTAAACCAAACCTACCAGGATTTCGAACTCGTTTTGGTGAACAATGGTAGCCAGGACAACACCCGGCAAGCGTTGGAAAAATATCAAGGGCATGAAAAAATCAGAATTTTTCATCTTGACAAAAATCGGGGCGACTTGGGAGGCATGAACTTTTCTCTTGACCAAATTCGGGGCGAGTGGTTTGCAACGCTTGGAGATGATGATGAAATTCTGGAAAACACTTTTGAATTGCTGATGCAACCGCCCACCGAAATCGACCCCAAAATTAACGCAGTAACCTGCAATTCAATTGATACCTCTACGGGAAAATTTTCGGGATTTGGATTGGACAAAGACCAATATCTGCCCATCGAAGTGATTGTTGGTAAGGTCAGTGGAGAATTTTTCGGGATAACCAAAACCAAACTTTTAGGGGATAAAAGAATCCGGGAAGATTTGCCGGGAGAAGAAAATGTTTTTTGGTACCAAATTGATGCCATTGCCAAGCGCTATTACATTCACAAAGGGTTGAAAATATGGCACACCGACCATGAAGGAACGGAATCCGAAAGGATTGGAGCCACCGATATTGGCCTAAAGACGAAGATTTACCGCTTGTTATTGGAGGAGCAATTCTATTGGAACTTGCTGAGAAAGTACAATATCAGGCAATATGCCGCGAGGTGTCTGAGAGGACTAATTTTCCTAAGCATTGCCCGTGAAAAAGAAGGAGTTGCAAAGTATAAACAATTGCTGAAGCATGCAGATATTAACGTGAAATTCAGAATTCTGTCGAACGTGACAGTCAGTTTGCCCCCGGGATTGTTACATTCACTTTATCTTTTTTTCGGAAATAACAAGCTTTTCTACAACCTCCTTTTTAAGAAATACAGCCATATCAGTTGACAGAAAAATTTTATGCGAATTATTTTCGAAGAAAAAAAGGAGGAGCCTAGCTGCTATTTATGCGCTAGCGATGATGTTGTTGATTTCTTTCAGATGCCGCCGGTTCCGACGCAAGACGGGATTATGTGTGCTTCAGAGGAAGAGGCTAAATCCGTGGTCAAGGGAAGCATCAATCTGCGATTTTGCAAAAATTGTGGATTCATTGGAAATGAAGGATACGAATCGAAAAAGATAAGTTTT
Organism: uncultured Saprospiraceae bacterium; assembly: GCA_964549665.1. Taxonomy (GTDB): domain Bacteria; phylum Bacteroidota; class Bacteroidia; order Chitinophagales; family Saprospiraceae; genus CAZJYF01. Next base: position 983 of record CAZJYF010000267.1, on the reverse strand, counting down.
GGCACGTATGATTTCTCCAACGATCATTCTCCTCTTTTCAAGGCTTTCGTAAACCAGCAGTGTGAAGGGCTAATCCAAAGGTATGATTTACGAGGAAAAACCATTTTAGATATAGGCTGCGGGGACGGCTTTTTTTTGGAGGCAATTTGTAAAAATGGGGGAAATAGGGGCATCGGGATTGACTCCGGTTTTGACCATGCCAAGCGAAAATCTACAGAAGGAACGAATATCTCTTTTATCAAAGATTATTATTCTGAAAAATACCAACATTTAACAGCCGATTTCATAGCCTGCCGCTTGGTGATTGATTTGCTGGGAGACCCCATTGATTTTTTGAAAATTCTGCGAAGAAATCTCGAAAGCCGATCCAAAACCATCGTTTATTTTGAAGTACCCAATGCACAGTACACCTTCGGGGAGATGGTTATTTGGAATGTGGTGTATGAACACCGATCTTGGTTTTCGGAAGATTCATTGGCTTATTTGTTTGAAAAAACCGGATTTGAGGTTTTAAATGTAGCTCCCTGTTGGCAGGATGAATTTTTGGGAATAGAAGTTCGACCCAATTTTCGGCGGCTTCCTCCTAATCCACCAAATCGGACTAAAATCAGGGTTTTTTCCAAGGTGATTAAACGTTTTGGAGCTGGTTTTTTGGAGCGGATGTCGGAAAGTGCAGTCGAAATTGAACGCATAAAAAAGAAGGGATTAAAAACGCTGGCTTGGGGGGCGGGCGCGCGCGGCGTCACTTTTTTCAACTTGTTCGACCTCGTAAAAGTGGTGCCCAACATTGTCGATATAAATGTAAAAAGGCAGGGAAAGTATTTGCCCGGAAGCGGGCAGAAGATTGTAGAACCGGAATTTGCAATCCAGTATCAGCCGGATTTGATAATCATAACCAATCCAACCTATGCGGAAGAGATAAAAGGACAAGTTAGTCAACTGGGGGTCAACCCAAAATTTTGGGTTTTATAGAAGTTGAATGC
>CAZJYF010000266.1:1162-5813 GCA_964549665.1 uncultured Saprospiraceae bacterium | reverse complement strand
GTTGACGGACATTTATTTCATCGGCAACATGGAACGGAACCGGCTGTACCAGAATGAAGGGGATTTTAAATTCAAGGACATCACCTCAAAAGCTGGGGTCGGCGGAAAAAGGGGCTGGTCCACCGGGGTCAGCATGGCGGATGTGAACGGAGACGGATGGCTGGATATTTACGTCTGTAATTCGGGCGAGATGGAAGGCGATGACAGACAAAATGAACTTTTTATAAACAACGGATTCTCCACCCTTCAGGGGGGACTAAGGGGGGTAACTTTTTCGGAACAGGCGGAAAAATACGGGTTGGCAGACCGCGGCTATTCCACCCACGCCTCCTTTTTCGACTACGACAAGGACGGCGACCTCGATTTGTATTTGCTGAATAATTCCTACCAAGCCATCGGCAGTTTCAATCCGCGGGAAAATAAGCGCAGCGAGCGCGATTCGGTGGGCGGCGACAAATTGTTTCGCAATGATGACAATCATTTCGTCGATGTGAGCGAGCAAGCCGGCATCTACGGCAGTGTCATCGGCTTTGGCTTGGGCGTCACGGTGGGTGATATTGACCGCGATGGCTGGCTGGATATTTATGTCTCGAACGACTTTTTTGAGCGGGATTACATTTACATGAACAATGGGGATGGCACTTTTCGGGAGAATCTCACCCAGCAAATGCGCTCCATCACCGGCGCTTCTATGGGGGCGGATATGGCCGACATCGACCACGACGGCTATCCGGAGATTTTCGTCACGGAAATGCTTCCCGAACAAGAAGACCGCCTCAAAACCAAAACCACCTTCGAGGATTGGAACAAGTACCAATACAACCTCAAAAACGGTTACTACCATCAGTTTACCCGAAACATGCTGCACCTCAACAACGCCAATGGCACCTTTAGCGATATCGGGCGCCTGGCGAAAGTGGAAGCCACCGATTGGAGTTGGGGGGCTTTGATTGCCGACTTGGACAATGACGGCAATCAGGACATCTTTATAGCCAACGGCATCTATCAAGACCTCATCGACCAGGATTTTTTGAATCTCATTGGCAGTGATGAAATTAAACGAGCCATCATTTCGAAAAATGGGGTGGATTACAAGAAACTGATCGATTACATCCCTTCCGAACGCATTCCCAACTACGCATTTGCCGGAACGGGGGGCTATCATTTTCAAAATAAAGCAATGGAGTGGGGGTTGGGTACTCCAAGCCACTCGAACGGTTCGGCCTATGGAGACCTCGACAACGACGGCGATTTGGACCTCGTCGTCAACAACGTCAACATGCCTGCCTTTGTCTATAGAAACGAATCCGACACTTTGCTACAAAATAACCACTGGCTGGAGTTTACTTTGATAGGGGAGGGGAAAAACCCTTTTGCGCTCGGAGCCAAAATCTCCATAAAACACCAGGGCGAGCTATTTTATTTGGAGCACATGCCCATGCGCGGCTTTGAATCTTCAATGGACTATCGCCCTCATTTTGGTTTGGGAACCTTTGAAAAAGTAGATACTGTCCTCGTCGAATGGCCCGACGGCAAGGTGACCCTCCTCGAAAACGTACCCACTAGCCAATTCATAACCCTAAATCAAAAAGATGCCCTCCCCCCCCCCCCCCCTCTCCCCCTCTCCCCCTCTCCCCCTCTCCCCTTTCAGGAAATCACTGATAAATTTGCACTCACCTACCGCCACAAAGAAAATCAGTTCATAGACTTCGACCGCGACCGCCTTATCTATCACATGCTGTCGAGTGAAGGTCCGAAAATTTGCAAAGGAGATGTAAATTCGGACGGCAGGGAGGATTTTTTTATCGGCGGTGCGTCCGAATCGCCGGGAGCTTTGTTTGTGCAATTGCCCGACGGTAAATTCGAGAAAACCAACATTCCTCTTTTTGAAAAAGACAAACTCTCCGAAGACACGGACTGCCTCTTTTTTGACGCCGATGGCGACCGAGACCTAGACCTTTTCGTGGCCAGTGGCGGCAATGAGTTTCCGTCGAGTTCTTCGGCTTTGCGCGACCGCTTGTATCTGAACGACGGGCGGGGTCATTTTGTGAAAGCAGCTCGATTTCCCGTCCGCTTTGAGAGCACCTCCTGCGTGCAGGCGGCCGATTTTGACGGCGACGGTGATTTGGATTTGTTCACCGGCGTTCGACTGAAACCTTTTTTGTACGGCATTCCCGTCAACGGGAACATTTGGGAAAACGACGGCAAAGGCCATTTTAAAAATGCGACCCAACAGATAGCCCCCGAATTGCTTGGACTCGGCATGATAACCGACGCCCTCGCCGTTGATTACGACAATGACCAAGACAAAGACCTCGTAATCGTCGGCGAATGGATGCCCCTCACCTTCTTCGAAAATCAAAACGGAACCCTGGAAAAAGTAAGCCCGCCCATCCTCCAAACCACCACACCAACGAACCATCAAACCGGCAAACCACCACACCGACAGACCACCACACCAACAAACCTTAAAACCTCCGGCTGGTGGAATTGCCTGAAAGCCGGCGACTTTGACAACGACGGCGACGTGGATTTCATCGTGGGCAACCACGGCTTGAACTCCCGTTTCCGCGCGAGCGAAAAAAAGCCCGTCTCCTGCTACATCAACGATTTCGACCACAACGGCTCGGCCGAGCAAATCATTTGCACCTACAATGGCGACAAATCCTACCCCATGCCCCTCCGACAAGACCTGTTGAACCAAATTCCGTCTTTGCAGAAAAAGTATCCAAAATTCGCGGATTTTGCCCAGCAAACGATGGAAGATATTTTCACCCCCGACCAATTGGAAAGCGCCATCGTTCTCGAAGCCTACCTGCTGGAATCTTCTATTTTGCTCAATAATGGGGACGGCACTTTTGAACTCATCAAACTGCCGGACGAAGCGCAGTTCTCGCCCGTTTACGGCATTTTAGTCAAAGATTTCGACGGCGATGGCAATCGGGATTTGTTGTTGGGCGGCAACTTTTATCGCGCCAAACCGGAAGTGGGGCGCTACGACGCAAGTTATGGGCTGTTCCTCAAGGGCGGCGGAGATGGCACTTTCAGCGTTATAAAAACAAAAGATTCCGGGTTCTTTCTGGAAGGTGAAGTGCGGGATATTATTTCCTTGAAAACGCCGAAGGGAGAACTTGTTTTGGTTGGCAGAAACAATGACCAAATCCAGGTGTTCAAATATCATTTTCCAAGCCTTAACTAAATCTTTTTTAGATTTTAGATAAAAGATTAAAGACCTGAGACGCTTAACATCGGTAAACTGTGACTTATTGACCAAGTAACAGGGAAAGATAATGTTTTTGAAGGCTAGCCACCAAACCTCCGGGAGCGATAATTTCCCGAGTCTTAAATCTTTTATCTTTTGTCTAAAGCCTAAATTCTAACTAAATCCTCGCATTATGAAAAGACCAATACCTTGGCTGGCGCTTTTGCTTTTTCTCTTCCCTTTTAATACCATCTTCCAATCCTGCAAGAACGGTTCAAACAAACAATCTTCTGATTTGACGGGAGAAATTTTTTTCCAAAACGAGGAAGATGCCTTGCGTTTCGTTGGAGGGGCATACCTTCATTTAGCCCGTTATTATCACTATGCAGCGATAGCAATTCAGGAATTATCGACCGATGAATTGGTTCGCCCTGTGAGGGATGAATTCGATATTTTTGACGGAGGAAGCTCGCGGAGGTTTCATCGGCATCAATATAATTCCGGTGAGTATGACCTCTTAGATTTTTGGAAGTTTTTTTATGCCTGCATAGAAAATGCCAACGGCTTGATTAGCGAATTGGAAAATGTCGGGGACAATAATTTGCAGCCCTTTATTTCCGAATTAAAGGTGTTGCGGGCGCTGTATTATTTTTGGCTAATTGACCTTTATGGCAACGTTCCCATCATTACGAAATTCGAAAATGCGGAAGTGCCCCACAACAGTTCCAGAATTGAGGTATTCGATTTTATCGAAAAAGAAATTACCGAAAATGCGGACTTCCTGAGTAGAAAAACAGACCTGACTACCTACGGACGGATGAACTATTTTGCTGCCCAAGCCCTTCTCGCGAAATTGTATCTGAATGCCGAGGTTTATTCAGGAGAACCCGCCTGGTCGAAAACCGTCACTGCCTGCAATGAAGTTATCAACTCCGGCAATTATAGACTGGATGCTGATTTTTTTGACAATTTCAAACTCGATAATGAAAATTCTTCGGAAATGGTTTTTGCCATTCCACTTGACCCATCTGTAAATAATTATTTCTTTTTTGCGCACTTGTCCTCTTTACACCCTTTGAGTGCCAATGCATTTGGACTTGATTTTATTATTGCCCATCGTGGGCGTCAGGATTGTACGCTGGAAGATTTTTTTCTTTCCTACGAAGAGGCCGACGTCCGAAGGCAGGGTTTCCTTTTTGGTCCTCAGTTTGAAGAAGACGGGGTCACCCCGTTGATTGATAACGACGATCAATTTGAAATTGACCCGGATGGTCCACCCTTGAACTACACCCTTCACATAACTTCACTGGATAAATCTTTTGTGCAGGATGGAGTTCGGTTTACGAAATTTGAACTTCCCTACAAAGCAAATGGATTGGCTGAAATAGCTGATTTCACGAATGATTTCCCCGTTTTCCGATATGCCGACATTTTGATGATGAAGGCAGA
>CAZJYF010000266.1:0-1062 GCA_964549665.1 uncultured Saprospiraceae bacterium | reverse complement strand
ACCGAACCTTAGGTATAGTTCGGAATGCGGTATTTGGTTTTCTTTAAGGAATAACCCTAATTTTAGAATTCAAATCCTAACTAAAATATCGCATTATGAAAAGACCAATACGTTGGCTGGCGCTTTTGCTATTTCTTCTCCCTTTTAATACCACCTTCCAATCCTGCAAGAACGTTTCAGAAGAACCACCTTTTGATTTGACGGGGGAAAATTTTTTCCAAACAGAAGAAAGGACCTTGCGTTTCGTGGGAGAGGGGTATTCTCACTTAAACCGCTATTACTTTTTTGGCACTCTAGTGCTTCAGGAACTAACGACCGATGAAATGGTTCAGCCTTTTCGGGGAATTTCTTTTAATTACGAAGAAAGCTATCATCAATTTCATAAACATACTTACACTCCCAATGAAGATGTCTTTTCATATTATTGGAAATTTATTTACGATGGCATCGAGGTCTGCAATGGTTTGATACATGAAATGGAAAGAGCTGGACGCAATAATTTGCAGCCTTTTATTTCCGAAGTAAAGGTGCTGCGGGCCTTGTATTATTATTGGCTAATTGACTTGTACGGCAATGTGTCCGTCATTACGAAATTCGAAAATGCGGAGGTGCCCCGCAACAGTTCCAGAAAAGAGGTTTTTGATTTTATAGAAAAAGAAATTACCGAAAATGCAGACTTCCTGAGTAGAAAAACAGACCTGACTACCTACGGAAGAATGAATTATTTTGCCGCCCAAGCCCTCCTCGCGAAGTTGTACCTAAATGCAGAAGTCTATACAGGAGAACCCATCTGGGCGAAAGCCGTCACTGCCTGCAATGCCATTATCAACTCCGGCAATTATAAACTGGACGCGAATTTTTTTGACAATTTCAAACTCGATAATGAAAATTCTCCGGAATCGGTTTTTGCTATTCCCTATGAACCATCTGCAAATCATATTTTCTTTTTTGTGCATCTAGCCTCTTTGCACCCTGCGAGTGTCGAAGCCTTTGGACTTCCCTACAATATTGGCTATAATCGTCAGGTTTGTACGTTGGAAGATTTTTTTCTTTCCTACACAG
>CAZJYF010000265.1:0-5886 GCA_964549665.1 uncultured Saprospiraceae bacterium | reverse complement strand
CTGGCAGCTTTGGGAACGGATACGGGGGGGTCAGTAAGGCAGCCGGCTGCTTTTTGTGGCGTTATTGGTTTCAAACCTACCTATGGGCGCGTATCCAGGTATGGATTATTGGCTTATGGTTCTTCCTTTGACCAACTCGGTGTTCTATCGAATAGCGTCGAGGATATCGCCTTATTTTTGGAAGTTATGGCCGGCGAAGATGAATTTGATTCGACCCTAAGTTCCAAGCCGGTACCGAATTACACCCAAAAGTTAGCTTTTAGTAAGAAGGCAAAAATCGCCTATTTCAGTACGGCTTTGAATCATGTGGGAATGGACGAGGATATTCGAAAATTGTCATTTGAGGCAATTGAAAATTTAAAAAAAGATGGGCATGCCGTTGAAGCAGTGGAATTTGAATATTTGGATTACATCATTCCGGCTTATTATGTACTGACGACGGCAGAGGCTTCTTCCAATCTTTCCCGCTACGATGGCATCCGGTTCGGATACCGCAGCCGGGATGCCAAAAACATCGAGGAGGTCTATAAAAAATCGCGGACCGAAGGTTTTGGGACGGAGGTGAAACGGCGCATCATGTTGGGCACCTTTGTTTTGAGTTCCGGTTATTACGATGCCTATTACACCAAAGCACAGAAAGTGCGTCGGCTGATACAGGATAAGACCACTGAAATTTTCAAGAAATACGATTTCATTCTAATGCCCGCCTCGCCGGCACCTGCCTGGGAAATCGGCAAAATGGCAGATGACCCCGTTGCGATGTACCTAGCCGATATTTTTACCGTCCAGGCAAATATGACGGGTATTCCAGCCATTTGTCTGCCGATAGGGCATCATTCCAATGGCATGCCCGTCGGGCTTCAGTTCATGGCTGATAGATTCTGCGAGCAGCAATTGCTGGCTTTTTCCAATTCCATTATTAAAAAGTGGGATTCTCCTCCGGAGTTGTAAACAACTTCTCAAATATTGAAATTCGTAACTCGATTCCAAATAAATTTCATCTGGAACAGTAATTGCATCGAGACTATTTGTCTCAACTTAACCGATTTTCTATCTTCGCATTTACCACTATTCCTAGCTGAGTTTTAATCCCAATATTTCTAATTCCGCCACCATTGCCAAATTAAATGCAACGACCGTTTGACCAAAAGGCTTTTTTTTGCTATTTTTTTCTGTTGATTATTTGTTTTTCCAAAAAAGCATTGGCACAGCCATTTGATGCATCTTACGTCTCCGACCCAATTCCTACTTACGAAGAAGAACTGGTCAAATCCCGTCTTAAGACCTTGCAGGGTATCGTCCAATCCCGATACACCACCACTGTAAAAGGCTATATCAAAGAATATGTTTTGCGAGACCGCGAAAAAGCAGAGCGAATTTTAGGACGTACGTTGCTCTATTTTCCTATCTTTGAAAAATATCTAAAGGAGCACGATCTTCCCCTGGATTTGAAATATTTGGCCGTCGTGGAATCAGCCTTGGACCCCCTTGCTGTTTCGCGGTCGGGGGCTACCGGTCTTTGGCAGTTTATGGAAGAAACTGGAGAAAGCTATGGCCTGCTCGTAAATAGCTATGTGGATGAAAGAAGTGACCCCAACAAATCCACCGTTGCTGCCTTGAAACACCTAGCCAAGCAATACGAGCGATTCGGGAGGTGGGAATTGGCTTTGGCAGCCTACAATAGCGGGGCCGGGCGAGTAAAAAGAGCCATTCGCTTGGCAGGCAGCAAAAATTTCTGGCGCCTCATGCGGTTTCTGCCTAAAGAAACCCGCAGCTATGTTCCCGCTTTTATTGGGGCTACCTACCTATTGCATTTTTATAAAGAACACGACTTGACCCCACAATATCCCGAATTGGATTTGCAACTCACGGGCGACGTCACCGTTTTTGGCTATTTACCCTTGGCAAGAATTGCCCAAGTGACCGGTCTTTCAGAAAAACTCATTGAAAGGCTAAACCCGTCCTTCAAAAAAGGCTTCGCGCCCGGCAACTCCTCCGGAACGAAGATTATTTTACCCACAAGGGCAATACCTGCCTTCAAAGATTTTCTGAATTTGCAAAATGGCGAAGGTATTTCGCCCCCATCCTTTTCTGCCCTTCTCTATGGTAAACCCTCTTCAGCAATTTCGGAAGAGGGCGATTATCAGAAATCCATTTACATGGTGGCAGAGGGCGATAAACTCGAACGCCTTGCAAAACTTTTTGGTTGTCAACCCTATCATCTCCTTTTTTGGAATCATTTGACCTCTTCCGAACTGAAAAGAGGGCAGGAATTGGTCATCTATCGCCCGAAGAATTACCGCAGATATAAACGCCTGCAATTGGAAAGGTTGCCCTCCCTCCCTATCAATTTCTTTGGAAATTATGAGGAAGCTGACGCCAAAGACCAACCCAAATCAGGAAATTCCACTTTCACAATCGGCACTACTACCTACACCGTCAAAAGCCATGAAAGCCTGTTCGAAATTGCTGCAAAATTTCCGGGAGTTACGGTTAGAAAACTTATAAAATGGAATGCTATAAATATAAATAATCCACCTTTGCCCGGCAGGAGAATAATTATAAAAAAGGGGGAGTGAATACTTGCGAATACCTGGGACGCCATTAGCAGTTTAATGGTATAAAGCACTGCTTTACAGTTCTTTAAATTAAATATTTCAAATTTTGTCTCAAAATCGAGAAACATGAAAAACATCAAAGGCCCCGCTATTTTCCTCGCTCAATTTATGGGAGATTCCCCACCCTTCGATTCCTTGGAAAACATTTGTAAATGGGCAGCCGGTTTGGGCTACGTGGGGGTGCAAATTCCCACCTGGGAATCCAGATTGATTGATTTAAAAACGGCCGCTGAAAGCAAGGACTATTGCGATGAACTGAAAGGCAAAGTGGCTGAATTCGGTTTGCAAATCACCGAACTTTCCACCCACCTCCAAGGGCAATTGGTTGCAGTCCATCCCGCCTACGACAGTATGTTCGATGCCTTCGCACCACCGGAGTATCGCAACAGCCCCCAAGCGCGCACCGAATGGGCAAAGCAGCAGGTAATTTGGGCAGTGCAGTCCAGTCGCAACTTAGGTATTGAAGCCCACGCCACCTTTTCCGGTGCGTTGATTTGGCATACGATGTACCCTTGGCCGCAGCGCCCTGCCGGTTTGGTGGAAACCGCCTTTCGGGAACTTGCCGAGCGTTGGTTGCCCATTCTGCATGCCGCAGATGAAGCGGGAGTTGATATTTGTTACGAGATTCATCCGGGTGAAGATTTGCACGATGGCATCACTTTCGAGCGTTTTCGGGAAGCAACGGGTAATCACCCAAGAGTCAATATTTTGTATGACCCTAGCCATTTTGTTTTGCAGCAACTAGATTATTTGCAATACCTCGACATCTATCGGGAGTTCATCAAAATGTTCCACGTCAAGGATGCAGAATTCAATGCCACCGGTCGTTCGGGGGTCTATGGTGGCTATCAGGATTGGATTGACCGGCCCGGGCGATTTCGTTCGTTAGGCGATGGGCAGGTAGATTTTAAATCCATCTTCAGCAAATTGGCACAATACGATTACGAAGGTTGGGCAGTGTTGGAATGGGAGTGCTGCATTAAAGATGGGGAGCAGGGAGCAAAGGAAGGCGCTGCATTTATTCGGGATCACCTCATTAAAATCACCGAAAAGGCCTTCGATGATTTTGCGGGCGGTGAAGCCGATGAGGCGATGAATCGGAAGGTAATTGGGCTTGAATGATTTCAGAGGTCGAGTTTATAAATAATGGTCTTAACATAGCCCCGGTTTGACCCGGAACCTGCAAAAAGGTTTCAAAAAAAAACTATTTTAGAAAATGGGAAAGAGGAACCAGAAGCCACAGAACGATTTTTGCTATTTTTGCGGCCTTTAATTTGATAGTTCCAACTGGGTATATAGAAACTGCAAAACAAATTATCATGGAAAAGAAGCGACAAAAACAAGTGGCGGAAATGATCAAACGGCACTTTGGTATCGTCCTTCAGCAGGAGGGGGGATATATTTACGGGGCAGAACCTTTTGTGACGGTAACAACGGTAAAAATGACTCCAGACATGGGCATAGCCCGGATTTATCTGAGCGTTTACAACATCGAAAATAAGCAAGCCGTCATCCTCCAAATGGAAGACCAATATCACCGGCTTAAGCAATCCCTAGCTCACCGGATTCGCAACCACATCCGCCGTATTCCGGAACTCGAATTTTACCTGGATGACACTCTGGATGAAATGTACCGCTTAAATTCTTTGTTCAACAAGCTGGAAATGGATGATGTCCCTACAAAGAAAAAAGAGGAAGAAGACTAATCTTTCAACATCATTTCGCGCAATGCCCCCTCCTTCATGGCATAGGCAGAGACGATAATTTCTTCAATTTTTGCTCTTCGAATAATGAAGTGCATGAGGGTGAAGGCTACCACAATAAGGTCGGCCCGGGAGGAAGGCAAGTCCTTCATTTGGAGGCGTTGCATCAAACTGGAAGCAAGTATTTTTTTGTGTAGTGGAAAGAATTGGGCGACGGGGACGAGCGTATGTAGCGGATGCCGAGTGCTCGTCGGGACCATATTTTCGACTACTTCAAAAGACCCGGAAGCACCAATGACCTTGGGCGTTTTGCATGTTTGCAGCGCTCCAAGTAGCGGTTGCAATTCTTTTTCTAAAAAATTTTCGACGGCATTCACTTCGGCAGTTTCAATAGGGTCGTTTTTGTGGAAACGGTTGAAAAGAACAGCCACTCCTACCGGGAAACTTTGCGCCCAAAACACCTTTTCCGAATCGGCAATGATGAATTCCACACTGCCTCCTCCGATGTCCATAATCAGTCCTTTTTCTTTGCCGATGGGAACGGCTTGGATGACGCCTAAATGTATCAATTTTGCTTCTTCTCCTCCGGAAATGAGTTGCACCTCGATGTCGGTGTAGGCTTTAACCTGGCGGATAAATTCTGATGCGTTACTTGCGGTTCGAAGGGCAGCCGTACCAATGGCTTTTACTTTTGTTACTCCGTAATAGTCTAGTTCTGATTTAAAGGTTTCCAAGGCAGCCAAGCCGCGGGCAAATGCCGCTGCACCTATTTTTTCTATGCCGTTTTCAGCCAATTTAATATAGCGGCGTTCGCGGTGCAATTCTTTGAAAGGAGGGTTTTCCCCTTTCTCAACGATGAGGAGGTGAAAGGTATTCGTTCCCAAATCGATGACTCCAAATTTTGTCATTCGTGTTGCCGGTTTTGATGAATCAAATCTACGTTTGCCTGCTATTGCACTTTTTGCCGGAGCGCTTTTGCCTGCATCAATTGGTTGTTTAGATACTGAATACCTTCTTCCGTCATGTAGTTGGAGTAGGTCTTTTTGCCATTTTCATAGAAAACGAAATAGGTGCAGCCGGGACTGAAAAAGATGTCGGCTTGTGCTGCGTTTTCACCCTTGACCTGAAAAAAAATCCTCCCTATCGGTTGGCATTCGGGCTTCAGGGGGGCGGGCTCGGCCGCTATTTGGCGAAGCGCATAGCGGATGCTGGTTTGTTCGTTGAGACTCATGCTTATGGGCAATTGGTAAAAAAGATAGTCCACATAATCGCACTTTTCCCAAAGCATTTGCATGGTATCTAACGGAATGCTTGGCAAAGTCGCCACAGGGGGTGGTGGTGGTGGCGAAACAGCCGATTTGTTGGTGGAACCAGAATTATTATTACAATTGGTCATAAGAACCAATGCTAAGCAACTGATAAAGAAAAAACGAATCATACAAAATAATTTTTGAACCAGTTCAAGGAAATGGTCATGGGTCATGAGAGTCAATGATCATTCAGACAAATGATGATGCGCAATTAATTATTTAAAAAAAAATTATTCTACTTTCAGACGGGAGCCA
>CAZJYF010000264.1:0-5888 GCA_964549665.1 uncultured Saprospiraceae bacterium | reverse complement strand
ACGGCTTCTTCCGTAGCTATGGCGTCGTCGTCAGCCGAGTGCATGATGCCCGCATTGTTGAAAAGAACGTCGAGTTTACCAAACGTTTTTTCGGCAAGGGCAATCATGTTTTCGCAATCTTCTTCATTGGAGACATCGGCATGGACGAAAACGGCTTCGCCACCTTGCGTTTTGATTAAATCGACGGTCTCCTTTCCCCCATCTTCCCGGATGTCCACAAGTACTACTTTTGCACCTTCTTTGGCAAATAAAATAGCTGTTTCCCGGCCGATTCCACTACTTGCCCCGGTGATGAGGGCGGTTTTGTTTTTTAGTCGCATGGTTGATTTTAATTTTAAATCCCGACACAAATTAATTTTACTTACCGTAAAAGATTGTTATTTTTGAAAAAAATTACAATAACATGAGTGCCGCGCAAATAAGAAAAGAATTACAGCAATTTATTAATATAGCCGATGACCGTTTCGTCACTGCCCTTTATCAGATGATGAAAAATTATCTTCAAAACGATGAATCAATCGTTGCCTATACTACTGATGGTCAGCCTCTTACCAAAGCAGAATTTATTGCCAATGTCAATGAAGCCCATGAAGATGCCAAAAAAGGCAATGTAAAAAATGCCGATGACTTGCTCGTGGAAATAAAAACAAGGTAACGAAACAGAATGAAAAACTATGCTGTAATTTGGTCTCAAAAAGCTATTGATTCCCTCCAAAATATTTCCAAGCCGAGGCTTTCAGACCCTTGAACCATTCCCAAAAAACAAATTAAATGAGAGAAATGGAGCAATTAGAGCCAATTAAAAAGAAAGAAGAAAAATCAATTGCAATTGCTGTTAGGCTAAGCTTATAATTTTTAATTGAGTTTAAATCAGAATAAAACTAATATTCGAATATGGAAGATCTACTTGGAATTATTTTAGCGATTGGATTTATTGCAGCAATGTTCGGTGGATTTCAGTGGATTATGGCTAAGTATTTTGGAACTCATTTTCATGGTAAATTTCAAGCGGGACAGGCATATCAAGAAGGTCAACAATATAAAATTGAGTTAGAACGCCTAGCCCAGATCAATCCCAGGCTTATTGAAGAAGCGATTCAAAGGTGCAAACATAAAAAGTACTCATTGACGCATTACAATGTGCTTTCAGAAGCATCAAAAATTATTAAAAAGGAATTAGGTCAGCCAACAATAAAAGAAAAGGTAGTTAGTCAAATTAAATCCATCCGAGATTTACTTAAATCTGATAATTCCCTATCAAAAATTGAAAAGCTAGAAAAACTAAATAGCCTGCGAAAAGATGGAATGCTAACGGAGAATGAATTCGAAGCATTAAAGAAGGAAATTATGGAATGAAACGGCTGCTCGACTAAATCTATCTGCGTGCGCCATATTTTCTGGCTCCAAATCTTCCTCTCTACCAAAATCACTTTTACTGCACACGGCAAGCTGGGTTTGCTCAACGCATAAAGGTGTACGCCATTGCTATCGGAGCTTTCCTCCATTTTCGTGCGTTTGCAAAGAGATGATGGAACGGGCAGGTTGAAGGTTGGTTCCGGCAGGTGTAAGAAGGATTCTTAACCATCCGGCAAACCAACAATATTTTGAAAACTCGAACTTAAACCTTAATTTCATACTTTATTAAAAGTACAATTAGAAGTCTTTAATATCAAACAGAATCATGAGTTTTCAAGCAATCAAGCAAGAGGTCATAAAATTAGATAGAGCAAAACAAGCTGACTTAATGCACTTTCTGATTGAATTATTAGTAAGTGAAAAGTTCCAGTTGTCTGATGAATGGAAGAAAGAACTTGCCGACAGGGAGGAAGCATTGAAAGCTGGTACATCTATCGGTCGCCCTGCCAGAGATGTGATTGCTAAATATACTATGCGTTAATGCCTACCTACAACGTTATTATTCAACCCGAAGCAGAGAAAGACTTGGATGAAGCCTATGAGTATATGGAAGCCCAACAACCTTCTTTGGGGTTTGATTTGTTAGAAGAACTCGTCTATGTCTTCGAAATTTTGGAGAAAAATCCTTTTTTATTTCAAAAGATTGATGGGAAAAAAAGAAGGACCATTGTACAACGGTTTGGCTATAACGTGATTTACATTATTAAGGGAAATGATGTTTTTATTCTTGCCATCTTTCATGGAAGCAGGAATCCGAAAGGATGGAAGGATAGAAAATGACTGGAAGCTACCGTCTGACTAATCACTTCTTGCGGCATGTCGGGCTTGGTCCACCCAATATCATTTCCTTTTTCAAATCCGCTCAAAATACCGCTTCCGTTCCCAATCTGTAACTGCTTGATTAAAGGCCGACTGTTCCGTTTTAAAATGATGGGAATAATGTTCGACCACCTCTTTCCCGAAGGCTTTTTTTGCAAATTCACTTTTTTCGAAATGCCCAATCGCCTCATTCAGGGTATAAGGCACGCGCGGCAAATGTTTCGCCGCATAAATATCGCCTTCAAAGCATTCCGGCGGTTCTATTTTATTTTGGATGCCATCCAAACCGGAAGCCAATGCGGCTGCAAAAGCGAGGTAGGGGTTGCAATCCGCACCGGGGATGCGGCATTCGATGCGCAGGCTTTGCCCGTGCCCGACAACCCGGAAACCGGCGGTTCGGTTGTCGTAACTCCAGGCTAAGCGGGTTGGCGCCCACGAACCGTCCACGTAGCGTTTGTAAGAATTTACTGTGGGGGAATAAAAGGGCATTACGTCGTTCACGTGGGCAATCCATCCGCCCAAAAACCAGCGAAACAATTCGCTCCCTTCAACGGGACCCAACTTTTCATTACCCGCAAAAGCATTTTTCCCGTCCTGCCACAAACTCATGTGAAGATGGCAACTCGAACCCGCCCGTTCCGCATCGAATTTCGCCATAAAACTCACCGAAATATCCATGGTGTCTGCCAATTCTTTGAGGCATTGTTTGTAAATGACGTGGCGGTCTGCCATGTCAAGGGCTTCGGCATAGCGGATGTTCAGTTCGTGCTGACCTAAACCCCATTCGCCTTTAGAGTTTTCGACGGGTACGCCGGAATGTTTGAGATGCCGTCGAGCCGCTGCGGTAAAATGTTCGGTGCGGGTTCCTTGGAGGATATGATAATCTTCCAAATACCATCCCGCGGGTTTCAGGTTTTGATAATTTTGTTCAAAAGCCTGCCGGAAGTTGTTTTCAAAAAGATAATACTCCAGTTCCGAAGCGGCGAAACATTCGTAGCCGGAATTTTTCACTTTTCCCAGTTGCTTCCGCAAAATGGAACGCGGGGCTTCCCTTGTCAATTCGTGGGATTTTTCATTGACGACATCACAAATGACCAAAGCGGTTCGGTCTAACCAATTGGCTTCCCGAAGACTTGAAATGTCCGGGGTCAAGTGAAAATCGCCATATCCGAGTTCCCAATTGGCGAATTGGTAGCCCGGAACCGGTTCCATTTCCATGTCGGTGGTGAGAAGGTAGTCGCAGGCATGTGTGCCTTCTTCGGCACAACTTTCCAAAAAGAATTCTGCGTCGAAACGCTTGCCCACCAAACGACCGTAGTGGTCTGTGAATGCTACGATGACGGTTTCAATTTCTCCGTTGGCAACTTTTTTCTGAAGTTGTTGGAGGCTGAGCATTCCTTTTATTTTCATAGACAAATTTTTTTTCAAGGATTAATGCTGTAATGGGGCAATGCTATAATGCGGCAATGATGGAATGCAAAAATTATCTCATTGACGCATTTCTTTACCGAATGCAAAGCAAATAAGCCGCGGCAAAAGGAAGTAGAAAAATGAAGGCATCGAAGCGGTCGAGAAGACCGCCGTGTCCGGGCAGCAAATTACCCGAATCTTTGACTCCCACACTCCGCTTCAACATGGATTCCACTAAATCGCCTAGTGACCCAAATACCACCACGATGGCCATCAAGGCAAACCAATCCCATATCGGCAATTCATCAAAAAAAGTATCTAGCAAGAGGGTAATTAAAAAGGTGACGAGGATTCCGCCGACAAAGCCTTCCCATGTTTTTTTAGGAGAGATGCGTGGAAACAGCAGCCTTTTTCCAAATTTGGAGCCTATCAAATAGGCCCCTGTATCGTTGGACCAATTCATCAAAAATAGTCCGAAGATGATGTTGGTATTAAATTTTTCTCCTGCAAAAGCAATAAAATCGAGTAGCACAAAAGGCGTTCCGATATAAAACATACCCAAAACGATAAAAGCGACGTTGCGAAAAGGATTGGCCGATTTGGTAAAGAGTTCGTAAATGAATGCCATGAAAATAAATGGAAAAAACGAGATGGAGGAGAAGATGACGAATTGTTGTTCGGATTGAATTTTCCCCAGGTGAAGGATGGAAGCAAGTAGGAAGGGGGTGAGTCCAAAAGCAACTCCCAGGAACATTCGGACTGAATCCCGTTTTTTTTCGTGCTTTAAGACCATTCCGAGGTATTCCCACAAGCACAATGCGGTGATGATGGCAAATAAAATGACGAAGGAATAGCGGCCTCCATATAACCCCCCCAACATGACGATAATGAAAATGAAGGCTGTGGAAATTCTTTGCTGCAGTCCTCTCATAGGGTTGGTTGGATGGATTAGTAATTTCCGGTTCCTTCCTCTTCAGTGGGACCCGGATTTCCCTCGCTTTGAAGCGGGTTCAACTTTTTTAAATAATAAACTATGCTTAGCACGAAGATAATAGAAATTAAGATAATGCCAAGCGGTAGTTGCAACTCGGTTTCCAAATCCGTACCGATGAATTTATCAGCATAAAAATAAGCACCAAGTACTTGGAAAGCGTTGTTGATAAAATGCCCCATGATGGGAACCCAAATATTTCCCGTCCAATAGAAAAGGTAACCCAACAGGAGGCCTAAGAGAAAAATGCCCAACAAGAGTTCCATTTCAAAATGGCCCAAAGCAAAAATTAACGCGGTGAGCCAAATGGCGAGGTGAGGTTTCCGAAATGCTTTCTCCAAGTTTTGCTGTACGATGCCCCTGAATACCAACTCTTCTCCTATTGCCGGCACGGCTGCCATGACGAAGATGCTAAAAATCAGCTCCGGGGATGACGACATGGTGAGAAAAAGTTGAATCATCCGCTCCATTGAACTACTCAGGTCGCCGGCCCAATTGAGAAGGGCTGTTTTTTCGAGCAGCCAGCGATTTGCTTGAACGGCAAGTTGTGCTAAGGGAAAGGCAGCTAAGATGAGAAGCGCTGCTAAAACGAGGTTGTACAATTTTGGGGTGGTATTAATTTTTAAAAAAGAAGCCCACCCTTTTCGGTAGCACCAAAAGACGAGAATCAGGGCGGGTAACAGGAAGGTGGTTAGGTGGTTAATCATCATGACCATTCGCAAAAAATTGCGCAAAGCCGGGCTGCTTTCTTCTCCCGAATCGCTCAGTAGGGTCTGCAAATCCAGGTCGTTCAAATGACTGATTCCCAGAACGATTCCATTGCCCATAAGCGAACAAAAAATCATTAAAATCAACAAAAAACCCAGAATGGTTCGCGCCGGAAACAAGGAAGGGACTTGCTCTGAATTTGGTTCGGGATGATTCATAATTTTGATTTTTCTTATTTTGCGCAAGATAAAAAGAAAGGAGGGGCAATTCGTCCAAATGCCTGCTTTGGATAGGATCTTTTCATACTTTTAAATTCAACCAAAATGACCAGATTAAGTGTAAATATCAATAAAGTTGCGCTCTTGCGAAATTCGAGGGGGGGTGATTTGCCAAATTTAATTCGCGTGGCAAAAGACTGTGAAGCTTTTGGCGCGGAAGGAATTACGGTTCATCCCCGCCCGGATGAGCGGCATATTCGCTACGCGGATGTTCCGAAATTGAAAGATGTCGTCCGAACGGAATTTAACATCGAGGGCAACCCGAC
>CAZJYF010000263.1:0-5895 GCA_964549665.1 uncultured Saprospiraceae bacterium | reverse complement strand
CATACTATCTCCTTTGATGGGAAATGAAACTAGACCGTTTCCACTTAAACCGGGAATGGAAAACCAATTATGGCTTTCCTGCACAAAGCTGTCGGCTTCAACTGTAGCTCCTGCAAAGGCTTCGGTGCTGGTGAAAAGAATGTTTCCTCCAGGGGAGGAGGTACCCTCGTAAGATTTTTCCTCTGTAGAGTCGAATCCAAAAGGAGCCCCTATTCCATCAAGCATATAAGATTCGCTTACCCCATATTCCCGGCAAAGGGTTCTTGCCTGCGAATAGCTAATGACTCGTTTATCTGTCAAATTGAGGAAGGCCCGGATGATGTGGCCATAGCTGCGGTTGCCAAGGATTTTCGCTGCGAAATCCCCCATTCCCTTTCCGTTGCGATCATTCTTAACGACGACCCCTCGTTCTTCCAGCAATTGAAACACTTTGCTGAATCGTTCATTGAGTAGTAATCGGTCTTCTTTTATCATGTCAGATTTTTTAGAACTTTCAAAATGACAAACAATTTGATTGCAATAATAAAACAAATAATTTTATTTACAAAATTTTGTTTAAAATTTTTGATAATCCAAAATGGAGTTGGTATGGAGATTAAAATCATTGCGATGCCCATTCTTTTCTTAAAAGACTGAACAGTTCGAGGTCGTAAAATTGGTCATAAAGGAATAAGCCTTCCCTCAAAGTTGCTTCGTGGGTAAAGCCGAGGCGCCGGGGGATTGCCTGGCTTTTCACGTTCGGGCTTGCTACTTTTATTTCGATGCGGTTCAAATCTTTTGTCCGAAACGCATAATCGATCAATCGCTTGCAGGACTTGGTCATAATGCCTTTTCCCTGCAATTCGCGCCGTAGCCAATAGCCGATTTCACCCGATTTGCAATCTTTGTTGAAATGGACAAAGCCGATAGATCCGGCTAGTTTATTTTCATAAAAAACAAAAGTAGTAAGGCGTTGTCCGCCCTTATTGAAGCGCATGGAATCTCTCAAAAATGTCCTGGTGTCATTAGGCGATTTGGTTGGGTCCACCCAAGGCAACCACTCCCTTAAATAGGTTCTTTGAGAATCTATTAGTTCGAATATCAGTTCTGCCCATTCCGGCTGGGGAAGAAACAAGGCGATTTGGTCGTCAACTATTAGTGAAGGCTTCATATCGAAGGTAGATTCAATTTTGAAGGTGGTTTCTAATTAAGCTACAAGTTTTTAACGCAGGACAATAATACCTGAAACCATTGCCATGATTTTAAAATAAGTATAATTTAACACACTTTTGCAAAAGCACGGTTTTCCTTGGAGGGAAAAGACCAATCTGGGAAAATTTGTGAAATCCGATTCTTATAGTAGCGGGAAAAAAAATTAAAGACCTCCGCCATTTAACCTGAGAATGGAAAATTTATTTCTCTATTTTTGCCATCGACTTGCGAACAGTTCTGAAAAAGTTAGTACCTTAAACGCGAGAATACGAAAAGAACAATTTGTTTTTTTTGGATGGATTTTGTAGTTGTCATCGTATTGATTTCTAATTTTTTTAAGTTTAAAGTAAAAGTAAAAATCTATCGCCCGAACTTTTAGATTAAACATGCAAATATGGGAAAAATCATTTCTTTGCTAAACCACAAAGGAGGGGTTGGGAAGACAACTTCAGCGATAAATATCGGAGCAGGCTTGGTTG
Source organism: uncultured Saprospiraceae bacterium (assembly GCA_964549665.1). Taxonomy (GTDB): domain Bacteria; phylum Bacteroidota; class Bacteroidia; order Chitinophagales; family Saprospiraceae; genus CAZJYF01. The sequence goes on along the minus strand of CAZJYF010000263.1, from coordinate 4,225 downwards.
AATTGGGGCAAAAAGTTTTGCTGATTGACCTCGATCCTCAGGCTAATCTATCACTCTCTCTAGGTATTCCACGCCAACGAAGTACGATTTACGAAGCCTTGCGAGGCGAATCCGAATTGGAGCCTTTCACATACAGAGAAGGCTTGGATGTCGTCATGTCCACGCTAGACCTTTCGGGCGCAGAGATGGAGTTAATCAATGAAGCCGGACGGGAATTCATCCTCCGCGAATTGTTTGAACCCGTCAAAGAAGATTATGATTACATCATCATAGACTGCCCGCCATCTTTGGGGCTGTTGACCTTAAACGCATTGACGAGTAGTGATTTGGTTTACATTCCACTGCAAGCGGAGTTCCTTGCGTTGCAAGGCTTGGCGAAAATCAAACAAATCATTGACAAAGTCAAGTTCCGCCTGAACAAAAAGCTGGAAATTGGTGGCGTCATTGCCACTATGTATGATGCAAGAAAGGTTCTGAACCGCGACGTGGTCGAAACTATCAGAAAATATTTTGGCAAAAAGGTCTTCGACACCCTGATAAGAGATAATGTTGCCTTGGCAGAAGCCCCTGCCCAACGCAAAGATATTTTCGGTTATGCCCGCAATAGCCCTGGTGCGCGCGATTATTTGGCTTTGAGTAAAGAAATTCTGGACCGGACGCTCGCTGTAGAGGTTTGAAAAGAACGGGTTGGGTGTTCCTGAATTGCGTTGATATTCATTTAAGTATTGAACTTGAGGAGGGATTTTTTTTAGGGATTTGACTGGATCCCTTTTTACCACACTAATCGCATTATTTTGAGTAAAAAAAGATTTAAAATAGGATTGGAAAGCGCTTTTGGTGTTGCTTCGGAAGAAAATTTCGAGGGAGGCTTGTTGTTGGATGAACGGCCGGCGCCTAAAAAAAGAAAGCGACTTCCAAGTAAAAAACTTTCTTCCAGAAAAAATTTCACCTCTGACCTGGACACCCTTTTTGAAGCAGCCCTGAATGAATCGCTTGACCAAAAAATTCAACAACAGACCCCGGACTTGGAAGCAAAAACCAAAGCTTCGCTGCATCAGATTTCCGGCAAAAAACCTCTTAGCGGGTTAGATACTTTGATTCGTCAAACAGCGAACAAAGTCTATAAAGAAGATGACAAAAAGATACCTGTCAAGCGGGTTACCTTTGTGTTCGACCGCAAAAAATTGGAAAAATTAAAACGAATTGCCCGCCGCGAGAAAGCTTATCTGAAAGACCTCATTGGAGATGCCGTTTCGGAATTCATTCAGGAATACGAGCAAAAAGAAGGTGGTCTGAAATAAAATTTAGACACCTCTCACTCTATTCCCCATATTGCTAGGACCGCTCTTTTTAACCTATAGTAAAAGCAAAACGTATTTCCATCTTAGCTATCTTATCCAATTTTGGTTTTTTACCCTAGTGTTTATCTACTTTAATTTTAGTATTGCTGACGACAGCTAGGAGGAAAATGTAGTATTGTAATTTAGAAGCATTCCATTTGCTCTTTTTGTATTAGTTTTGTGTACGCACAGAAAATTTGGAATCTGTTCATTTTCAAATTGTCATTCACTAAAATTTAAGATTTATGAAAAAACAAATACTCTTCTTCCTCGCTTTTTTTATGGCATTTAAACTGGTTGCCCAAGATTGCAGTGATTTGTTCATTTCAGAGTACCTGGAAGGCTATGCAGACAATAAAGCACTAGAAATTTACAACCCGACCGACCAACCCATTAATCTTGCAGACTATACCATTGCCCGTTACCGGAACGGAAGCACCGAAATCACCCTTCCCCCGGAACCCTTGGCCACCTTGACTTTCCTTCCCGATATTGTAATTCAGCCCTACGATGTGGCGGTGCTTATTGTGGATAAGCGCGATACCAGTCTTTGGGATTCGCAGTTTGACAAACCCGTCTGGAACGGTTACAACATTATTGACACCATCTTTGATTTTGTGACCGGTGAACCCATCTTGGATTCACTTGGCAATGTAATTTTCGGACCTCAATTCGATGAAAACGGCAATGCCTTATTTGGCAGTGAGACATATCATGAACAGTACGACCTCCAATGCAAAGGAGACGCTTTTCTCAATCCCGTGCATGACATCAACAGGACTCTTTATTTTAACGGTGATGATGCCGTGGTACTTTTCAAAGGCTTAGCCCCCGAACCGGACGGTTCGAATATCCTGGATGTGATTGGCGTGATTGGCGAAAATCCCAACATCACCATCGGCGAACCGGCCTGGGTCGATGAGAACGGCTTCTGGCTAACGAGAAACAGCACCCTGGTCCGCGATCCCGATGTGAAAAAAGGACGCAATACTCTCAGTGAGGTGGTTTTTGCGCTTGGCGGTACTTTTACAGGTGAAGGTTGGACAGACCACCGGAATAATACCTTTTCATTCATGGGAATCCATATTTGTGATTGCGACCCGAACCCTCCTTCCGAACCGACTTTTTCATGCGTGCTTACTGCCACTACAGAAGTAAATACCATTCCTTTCAAGATGTATCCCAATCCATTGTCGGACGGATTAATTACTATCGAAGCAGAAGAAAATATTGAGCGAATGGAAGTTTATAATATGTTGGGGCAAATGGTCTATTCTCAAAAATTGAATTTTTCCTCTGGAACCACTCATTTTCACATACAGAAAGTAGGAAAAGGAATGCACTTTGTGAACCTCATTTTCAAAGATAGTCAACGGTCGGTGAAAAAACTGATAATTGAATAATTCAGTTGGCAGCAGGGCTGCCAGATAAGGTTTTTTATATGGATAAACAACTACTTTTTTCCCTGTTGTTTTTGGCAACTTCTAGCATTCTTTTCTCCCAGAAATTTACCCTTTCCGGACAAATGAAAGACGGGGTTACGGGAGAACCACTCATTGGTGCAACCGTCACGGTAGGTGATAAGGGTGTGGTTACCGATTACGACGGCAGTTATTTGTTGAAACTAGAAAAAGGAAATCACACCATCAACTTTTCCTATGTCGGTTATAAGCCGGAAAGCATAGAAGTCCAGTTGGACAGAAATACCGCGTTAAATATATCGCTCAATACCCTGATTTTAAGTGAGGTGGTCGTGACAGCCGATATTGCCATTGAACGCGAAACGCCGGTGGCTTTTTCGAATATCCCATCCCTTAAAATTCAGGAGGAACTGTCGGGACAGGAACTCCCGATGGTGTTGAATTCTACGCCGGGGGCTTATGCTACGCAGAGTGGCGGCGGCGACGGCGATGCCCGCATCACTATCCGGGGTTTTAATCAGCGCAATATCGCCGTGATGATTGACGGGATTCCGGTGAACGACATGGAGTCCGGTTGGGTTTTTTGGTCGAATTGGTTTGGCCTAGATCTGGTGACGCAAACGATGCAGGTTCAGCGAGGGTTGGGCGCTTCCAAATTGTCCATACCTTCTGTGGGCGGAACGATAAATATTCTAACCAAAGGAATTGAAGCCAAAAAAAGCCTTCGCCTCAAGGAAGAAGTGGGCAACGACGGCTATACCCGTACCACCATTGGCTTGACTTCGGGAAGGCTGGAAAATGGCTGGGCAATCTCGGCAGCCGGTTCTTACAAACGGGGCGATGGATGGGTAGATGGCAACTTCACAAAAGGCTGGTTCTACTACCTTAGGGTCGATAAATCGGTGGGGAAACATATTTTTAGTTTGCAAGGCTATGGCGCCCCCCAAGAACACGGGCAGCGACCTTTTCCGGCAGAGATTGGATTGGTGGATGCCAATTACGCCCGCAAGTTGGGCGTTCCAGATGAAGTGATTGAAAGCCTCGCCTTCAAAAACATGGGCCGCCGGTACAATGAACATTGGGGCTTCCGGAATGGCAAATTGTTCAATACGCGGAGGAATTTTTTCCACAAACCGCAAATCAATTTTCGCCACTCCTGGCAGCCCAATGAGCGCCTTTTCCTGTCGAATATCGTTTATCTTTCTATCGGTCACGGAGGAGGAACGGCACCGGAAAATTCACCGCCACGCACCCTCGAGGGTCAATTCGATATTGACAAAGCTATTGAAGCTAACCAACCGAGTCTTTTCAACCCCGATGGATTGGCCAATCACAGTATTCGTTCCAGCATGAACAATCACTTTTGGTACGGGCTGCTTTCCACATTGAAATACAAGTTGAACGATGTTCTGACCCTTTCGGGCGGGGTGGATGCACGCTACTACAAAGGAGACCATTTTCGCC
>CAZJYF010000262.1:0-5906 GCA_964549665.1 uncultured Saprospiraceae bacterium | reverse complement strand
GACCTGATGACCATGCACGCTATAAGATAAGCCGAATCGCGGGAAATAATTTGGACTACTGCCTTCACGAAGCGGGAAGGTACATAATCAACAAAATTTTTCACCGTAGCTTCGGAGGTTGCGGCGAGGGCATTCAGGAAGCGGTCGCCTTCGACAAAAAAAGGAAAGTAAGGATGAATCAAACCAGCACGCATGCCAGCCATTAAACCACCGAAAATTATTTGCAAAAAGAGCAAGCTTACAATTAGATTGCTTTGTCTTTTCAATTTCACGAGATTACCGTCGGTCGGTGAAGGCTGAACGGAAAGTAACCAAGTCCAAAAAAGGAAGCCAAATAGTGTTGTGGCAATGGAAAGGTGGATGCTCAAATTATAGGCGCTCACCCATGTTCGCGTTGGGTCGTTCAATCCGCTGGCTACCATAATCCAGCCAATTGTGGCAGCCAAAGCAGCTAAAAGGAGGACCATGCCCAATCTTTTCACCAACCACTTGGGCAACCATTTTTTCCACAAGAAAAAAAGGAAAGGAAGTAAAAAAACAAAGCCCATGGTCCGGGCCCACAAACGGTGGGTGTATTCCCAGAAATAGATGAACTTAAAATTAGAGAGACGCATATCAGCATGGAGGGTTTCAAATTGTTTGTGGGCTGCTTTTTTATATTTTTCAAAAGCATCCTTCCAAGCAGTTTCATTCAGGGGTGGAAGGGTTCCCTGAATCACCGCCCATTCGGTAATGGAAAGACCAGAATCCGTCAGGCGGGTAATTCCTCCGAGTATTACCTGAATGAAAATCATCAGGACACCGGCAAAAAGCCAAATGCGAACGGGCTTTTTTATACTACTCATTGGTGACACTTGCAACAGTATTTTTTAAAGTACGCAACTATTGTGGCTGCAGTTTTCTTATGAGACAGCCTGAATAGTCCGAATAAATATTTCTAGGGATAAATGGAGAATATTCAAAAGGAGGGGCAGGATTGAGGTTCATCAAATAGTCATAATATCTTTTTCTTTAGCCTCAACCAGATTTTCTGCTTTTTTGCCAAAGTCAGTCGTCAAATCCTGTATTTCGGTTTCCCGACGTTTTCCGGCATCTTCGGGATAGCCTTCCTTGACCAGGTTTTTCATGTAATCATTTGCTTTGTGACGGCTGTTGCGAAGGCTAATTTTGGCTTCTTCCCCCAAGGCTTTGGCTCGTTTTACAAATTCTTTCCGGCGTTCTTCTGTCAAAGGGGGGATATTTATGCGAATCAACTCCCCATCATTCATAGGCGTAAGCCCTATGTTTGCTTCAAAAATGGCTTTTTCAATGGGGGCTAGCATCGTTTTTTCCCAAGGTTGGATGACCAAGGTTTTGGCATCGGAAGTAGATACATTGGAAACTTGATTTAGTGGCATTGGCGAGCCATAATAAGGAACTTTTATACCTCCCAGCATGGAGGGAGACGCTTTACCGGTTCTGATTTTTGCAAGCTCCTCATGAAGATGGTCAATGGCTTTTTGCATTGATTCTTTTAATTCTTCAAACAGTAGGTCAATTTCTTCCTTCATGTGAAATTATTTAGAGTCTCAAGGTTCCAATGTCTTTCGTGATTTGGAAAAGTGGAAGAATGAGATAACTAAAAATCATAGGATATTTCTCCTTGATGAATGTTAATTTTTTTTGAATTCTCTATTTGGTGAATAACCTCGTCCAAGTTTTTCCGAAGCGAAGGATCTCGGTTATTCAATAAAATAAAAGTTTTTAAAGCAGCAATTTCTGTAGGTCGATTTTTCGACCGCTTAAGACGCTGAATGGTCTTACGGGCTGTTTTTCCAATTATTCTTTTTTGAACAATTGGGTCTCTTGAAATTGGTGGATTTGGGGTTTTTAAAAGCAATTCTTCTGTACTGCCATTAAAGACGGGTTCCTTGGTATGTTTTTTTTGTTTGTTCCCTTTTTTTTCATTTTTGGTTCTCTTTCTTTTGATGCGAAGACAATACCTGCCAGATTTATTGATAAAATTTATAAGGGCATCAAATGAAGGATCGTTTGAAAGCAATCCGAATTCGATATCCATATTAATTTTTTGATGCAACTTTCCAATCAGAAAGGAAATATTGTAATTCAAATCTCCCCCGGGTACGTTTTCCACTTTTACCCATTTAACATTTTTTCCCAACTTTTGCATTTGAAAAACGAGACGTGCAGGAATACAGATTTCTTTTGAACCAATGATGATAAATAGCTTGTCCGCTATTTTTTTAAGCTTCTTAAACTTAACCTTTTTGAGGTTCTCAAAATCCGTAAAAACATATCGTTGGTTTGGTGTGGACATAATTGGCTAATGTATGGTTTAAGAACCTGCTAATGTATAAGAAAAAGCGCGTTAAGCAAAATTTTATGGGGTAGAAAAAAAAGCCGGGCAGCAGTGTTCATCTACCCGGCTTTTTGCAAATTCAATTAATTTGCAAAAAGCAGCTACTAACGCCCGGAATATCGCAATATTAAATACAGTAAAATTACTAAGGCTGAAAGAGCTGCCGAAACATAGGTCATGGCTGCCCACCAAAGTGCATCTTTCGCTCCATTATATTCCGTACCTTGAGTTAAACCGCTTCCTTCCAACCAAAGCAATGCTCTTCGACTGGCATCAAATTCAACGGGCAGGGTGATAAAAGCGAAAACGGTCGTGATCGCAAATGCAGCTATGGTGAGGAGGAGCAAAGAAGGCATCGTGCTGGCCAGCATAAGAGCTAAGATAAGCAACCATTGCTGCGCCCTTGCAGCGAAACTCACTACGGGAACCAGCGTTGACCGCATTTGGAGCCAAGCATAGGCCGTGGCGTGCTGAACCGCATGCCCGCATTCGTGGGCAGCGATAGCCGCAGCCATTACGCTTCGACCCTCATAGACATTTGGGCTTAAATTCACCGTTTTTGTCAAGGGATTGTAGTGGTCGCTTAACATACCCTGCCCCTGCGTGATCCTAACATCGGATATGTTGTGATGACGTAACATGGCTTCCGCAACTTCCCTTCCATTCATGCCCGACCGCAAACTTACCTGACTGTATTTTTTGAATTTGCTTTTCAATCGGTTGCTGACAAACATCCCAAGCAAGGATAGGATGCCGGCCAAAACAAAATAGCCCATGTAAGCGCTCATAAGATTAAAGTTTTTTTTGGTTATAAAATAGTTGAAAGCAGCCAAAAAGTTTAACAACTGAAAAGAAAGAATGGCGCGATTTATCGATAAGTTCCCACCCTGAATCGAGTTATCCCGGAAATTTTTCTGCCGGCGACAACCCTTTTCAGAAATTTAGTCAATAACTTCAAATCCAGTGTACGAATGCAGTATTTTCGGAAGAAGAATTCCTTCGGGCTTTTGATTGTTTTCTAACAAAGAAGCTACAACTCTTGCCAAAGCAAGGGCGCTGCCATTCAGCGTATGTGCCAGCCGCATGGTATTCCCCTCCTTAAAACGGACCTTTAGGCGATTGCTCTGGAAGGTTTCGAAATTGGAAACAGAACTCACCTCCAACCATCTTTTTTGGGCTGCTGAATAAACTTCAAAATCGTAAGTCAGGGCAGAAGTGAAGCCCAAATCTCCCCCGCATAAGCGGACGATTCGATACGGCAATTCCAGCTTTTTCAAAAGCCCTTCCACATGAGAAACCATCTCATCCAGCACCTCATAAGAGCGCTCCGGGTGGACTATTTGAAGAATCTCGATTTTGTCAAACTGATGCACCCTGTTCAAACCACGGACATGCGCCCCGTAAGAACCAGCCTCCCGGCGAAAGCAAGGCGTGTATCCTGTTAATTTGATTGGAAAATCTCCTTCATTAACAATGACATCTCTGTAAATATTGGTCAACGGGACTTCGGCGGTAGGAATGAGGTAGAAATCGTCTTTTTCAACGTAATACATTTGACTTTCTTTATCAGGTAGTTGGCCGGTAGCCCTCGCCGTAGCTTCATTCACCAGCAGGGGGGGAATTATTTCTTCATAACCTGCCACCGCCGCCTCTTCCAGGAAAAAATTGATCAGCGCGCGTTGCAATTTTGCACCCTTTTGCCGGTAAACCGGAAAGCCCGACCCCGTTATTTTCACTCCCAAATCCAAGTCGAATAAATTGTATTTTTTCGCCAGTTCCCAATGAGGCAGTTCCTCTCCTTCAAAGTTTGGCAAATCCCCTTCCCACTTTTTACAAATTTCGTTGTCTTCCTCCGTATTTCCTTTTGGAACAGAAGGATGGGGTATATTGGGAACCGTCAGGAGAAGTTCTTCGAGGTTTTCTTTGGCAGTGGTCATTTCCTCCTGAAGGGCTTTAGCCCCTGCTTTCAATTGGCTAACTTTTTCCCGCAAGCCTTCCGCTTCTCCTCTTTGCCCCTTTTTGAAAAGACCACCAATTTCTTTGGATAATTTTTTAGATTCGGCAAGATTATTGTCCAAATCTATCTGAGTCTTCCTGCGGACGTTGTCCAATGTCAAAATGGTTTCAATTATCCCCAAATCCTCATCCTTGTAATTTCTGACTTTTAATCCTCGAAGAACCGTTTCTTTATTTGCCCTAATGAATTTGACGTCTAACATGAATTGTTGAATTGGTTAAATGATGGAAAAAAGAAGGTAGCTGAAAAATTATCATTTCAACAAACCGGCGGTTACTCAAAAAAGACATGCCTGTTAAAACAATACCGAATAAAAGAGTGTTAAAAAGAACACTTTTCATCCTGATAAATTCCCTCTCTGAACGCAAAAATAAAAAATCCAAGTTCAGTTTTACCGAAACAAAGGAATTTTCAATATTAAAAATTTCAAAATTGTTAAGAGGTAATCAGTTGATAATCAATGATTAAAATAAAAAGTTGAACTGGCTTTAAAACTTTTTGCAAATATAGTATTTGAAAATTAAAATTAAACCGTATTTTTGTGGCGCCAAAGAAGCACACCGCCTCACTTGTAGCATTTGGTATTCCGGTAAAAAAGATACTAAAATTCAACTCTTTTAAGATTCCCACTTTAAAATCAAAGTTTTTTAAATCGGAGATAGTTGTTGAAGAATTGGTTAGGTTAAATGCAATAAAGTGTTTTATAAATGTTTCCGGTGTGTGCTAATTCCCTCGCTAAATCCCATAAAACTTCACAACATCTTTTTAGTTTTCAAACGTTTTTCAACCAGAACCATCATTTTCATAATCACAATAGATTTTATTACATCATGTTTGATATTTTGCAATTGAATGATATGCTCGTTCCTGAACTTAGAGAGGTTGCCGAGCAAATTGGATTGAATGGCTATAAGCGTCTCACCAAACAAGAACTTATTTACAAAATTCTCGACCATCAAGCGGTATTGGGTGAAAACGAGCGTCAAGCCGGTAACGGGGGCTCGAAGGAACCCGCTTCAGCCGAAAAGCAAACCTCAAATCAAGAAGAAACACTTTCCAATAACCATCCGGAAAAAATTGCCAGGGAGACTGCTAACAATAAACCTGAACGACGGCGAAGAGAGCGGCGGAAAAGGGCCCCAAATGAGGCAAAACCCCTTTTTAAGGAAATTGAGCCGAGAAAGGCGGCTGATAGGGAAATGCTCCCTGCCAAAGAGGAAATCCCTGGGATAGTAGAAGAGGAGCCCATAGCTCCTGTCTTAGAAAAAGAAGAAATAAAAGTCATTCCGGAAGAGCCAGTTGTTCCCCCTGTCGAGGAATCTGAAGTAAAAGAGGCAGTTCCAAAATTCGATATCGAGTTGGACGGCATCATCGAGGGGGAAGGGATTTTGGAAATGATGCCGGATGGCTATGGTTTCCTTCGTTCCTCCGACTACAATTATTTGACCTCACCCGACGACATTTATGTTTCTCCTTCTTAAATTAAACTTTTCGGTCTGCGTACCGGCGATACGGTTCGGGGGGCGATTC
>CAZJYF010000261.1:0-5937 GCA_964549665.1 uncultured Saprospiraceae bacterium | reverse complement strand
CGCCTGGAATACCTGCGAAAAGAGATACCATTCCATCAGGGGTAATTTTGCGAATGACATAGTTGCTCGCATCTGCTATGTACAAATTGCCCTCGCTGTCGAATACCAAATCCTGTGGCCTTGCAAATTGAGCCTTACTTCGATGCCCGTTGGTATAACCAAATCCTCCCATTCCGGCAAAAGTGCTGACGATTCCCTCGGGCGTAATCTTGCGAATCACATCGTTGTAATCGTCGGCAACGAAAACATTGCCGTCCAAGTCCATTTCCATTCCTTTGGGGTTATAAAACCTAGCGGTCTGCGCATCGCCGTTTTGCAAGCCTTCTATACCGGAACCAGCGAAGGTTTCGACGTTTCCACCGGGGTCATTAGTAGTCCATTGGGCATGGGAAAATTGGAGACAAAAAAGTAATTGCGTTACAACGAAAAGTAGTGTTTTCCGTTTCATAATTTTTGGTTTTTAAGCCAGCAAAAGCGCTCCATGGGTGCTTTCTGTTGGTTGATAGCAGGTGGGGTCTGGAGAGCCAATGCAGGAATGGTTAAAAAGATGTTTTCCAGGAAATAAGATTAGGACAATTCCTATTATATTCCGGAAAAGAAGCCTATCCGGTTAATCGGGGACCCCATCCTGGATGGCAATCCCAATAGTTTGCGGTTCCTTTGGTAAGGAACATATGAAGAGAGACGTGAAAAGGCGTTCTTTCAATTTCTGCGTTTTGCAAAAACAAACGCTCCCAAGATGCAGGTAAATAAAACAAGGTAGGTAGGACAAATCTGTCAAAAGGTAGGACAAACATTGTATTTGCAACAGAAAAACCAAAAAAGGTGATCTGCTAGGAAAATTTTCAACCCTAAGCGCAGTGCGGTAAAAGGGGAGCCTAGAGCAAGCCGCTCTTATTAATATATTTTAAAAAATCTTTCTTCTGTCCCTTGCTAATCGCCAATTGATATTTGCCAATCGAAACGATGTTGTTTTGGATGAAATTGATTTTATCCACATTGATGATGTGGGAACGGTGGATGCGGGTAAAATTGCCGGAGGGTAAAATTTTCTCTAGCCGGCTGAGTGATTGGAGGGTCACAATTTTTTGATTTTCGGTGTAAATGCGAACGTATTCGCCTAAGCCTTCGATGAAGAGGATCTCTTCAAAATTGATCTTGACGATTTTGTAATCCGCCTTGACAAAGAAGTAGTTGTGTGCTGATGGATTCGCTGATTCGCTGGTTGATTGTTTCCATTGGAGGAAGGAAATGTAATTTAGAGCCTTTTCGACACCTTTTGCAAAATCTTTAAAATCAAGAGGTTGGATGAGGTAATCGAGCGCGCCCATCTGAAAAGCGGGGTAAGCAAGGTTACAATTGGGAGGGTGAAAAATTAATAGGGGAGGTTCTTTCAGGGCCTTCCAAAACGTCAATTGGCTATCGGAAATAATTTCCACTACAAAAAACAGCAGTTCGATTTTCTCTTCTTTAAGGAGCCTTTCCAATTCTTCCAAATTCGGACACACCCGCACCATCTGGAGAGAGGGCAATTTATAAATCTGGCTTTCCAGCATGCGGCTGCTGTTCGGTCGGTCTTCTAATATGGCACAGTTAATTTTCACAATTGAGTTATGACCAAGGGTACATAATTGATACCAAAGGTTGCTTTTAGGGGTTTCGGTTTATGGAAAATCCATCTTTACTCTCCAATTTCCACTAACTGAAATTTTCAGCACATTCACCGGATTATTCAGCCGGTTCATTGAAAGTGGTTGAATAAACGCTAAACTACCCCGTTATTTGTGTGTCTTTGATTCAATAAATAAATAAAAAGATGAAATTAAAAAAAAACATAGCAATTAGCGAAAGCGGCTTTATTTTCAATGCGGCACGCGGCGATAGTTTTTCTGCCAACCCGATTGGTCGGGATATTTTGGAGCTGCTTCGGGAAGGAAAGGAAGAACCGGAAATCGCCAAAACCCTTTTAGAAAAATATGAAATAGATGCCCCAACACTTGAAAAGGACGTCTATGATTTCATAAAAATGCTGAACCAATTTAATCTCCTGGAAGAATGAAAAAGAATATCACCATAGCCGTAACCGGCTTGAACGCCATCGATAGTCCGGGACCGGGCATACCCGTAATCCGGGCGCTAAAAGAGAGCACACATTTCAATGCGCGCATCATCGGCTTGTCGTATGAAAACCTGGAACCGGGTATTTATATGCACGAACTGGTAGATAAAACTTACCAAATTCCGTACCCTTCGGCTGGGCAAGAAACGCTGATGAGCCGGTTGAGTTATATTCACGCAAAAGAGAATCTGGATGTCATCCTTCCCACCTTTGACGCCGAGTTGTTCAGCTTTATAAAAATCAGCCCCCGTTTGCGCGAGATGGGCATCCAATCTCTATTGCCGACATTGACGCAATTTGAAGAGCGGCTGAAAGGGAAATTGAATGCTTTTGGTGAAAAATACGGCATCGAAGTGCCCAAAAGCGAAACTGCCTACAGCCTGGAAGAATTCCAACAATTGACTCATCAATTTAGCTACCCGCTTCTCGTAAAGGGCAAATTTTACGAAGCCTACATTGCTCACTCCTACGAACAGGCGCAGTCGTATTTTTATAAAATAAGCGCCAAATGGGGTACGCCGGTGATTTTGCAACAATTTGTAAAAGGGCAGGAAGTCAATGTCACGGCTGTGGGCGATGGGAAAGGGCAACTCATCGGCGCCGTTCCGATGCGAAAAACCTACATCACCGACACCGGTAAAGGCTGGGCAGGCATTTCGATAGGCGATGAAGAGTTGCTTGAAATTACCGAAAGGGTGGTGACGAACACCCGGTGGGGCGGCGGACTGGAACTGGAAATGATAAAAGAAGACGATACGGACACCCTTTATTTAATTGAAATCAACCCCCGCTTTCCCGCATGGGTCTATCTGGCGGTGGGCTGCGGACAAAACCACCCCGAAGCGGTGGTTCGCCTCGCGATGGGAGAGAATGTGCCTCCTTTTGAAAAATACGAAGTAGGAAAAATGTTCATCCGTTATTCCTACGATATGATTTGTGATTTAAAAGAATTTGAACAAATTTCAACCGTCGGGGAATTGTGAAAAGGTCATTGAAGTCATCGGTCATTTGGTCATCAGTCATTTGGGGTCATTGAAGTCATTGGGAAAGCCTAACAATGACCAATGACTATTAATGACCTATGACTTTCTTAAATGACCTATTGACTTTTCAAAAAATAAATCATGGCAAAATTAAAATACGAACGCCCGGTCATCCGCCAACTGAACAAGGGCATCACGAACAAATTTGGCGCACAGGCAGGTTTCATACCGCATACGCACATCGACGGGGTGGCCGTCAAGGACTTGATTGAGGAACATGGCTCACCTCTTTTTGTCCTATCCGAACGAACGATACGGCAAACCTACAAACAAGCTTATTCGGCATTTACTACCTGCTACCCCAATGTGCAATTTGCCTGGTCTTACAAAACCAATTACATGAATGCGGTTTGCAGGATTTTTCATCAGGAAGGTTCCTGGGCGGAAGTGGTATCCCGGTTTGAATACGAAAAGGCTTTGAACAACGGAGTACCGGGGGACAAAATCATCTTCAACGGTCCGGACAAAACAATAGACGACCATCGAATTGCTATTGAAAACAACTCGCCCATTCACATTGACCATTTGGACGAATTGTACAGTTTAATTGAATTGAGCGAACAATTGGGAAAGCGGCCAAAAGTAGCCATTCGGGTAAATATGGACACCGGCATACAGCCGATGTGGGACCGCTTCGGCTTCAATTACGAAAGCAGGCAGGCTTGGGATGCCATCCAAAAAATATTGCACACCGACAAGATGGATTTAGTCGGGCTCCATTGCCACATCGGAACCTTTATGTTGGCTACCGACGCCTACCAGGTAGCTGCCTCAAAAATGGCAGACCTCGCACTCGGTATCAAAAAACACTTTAATCAATCGATTCAATACATTGACATGGGCGGTGGTTTTGCTTCCAAAAACACCCTCAAAGGCTCTTATTTGAATGGAACGGATGTTTCACCATCGTTTCAAGAATATGCTGAAAAAATTTGCACCGCTTTACTGACCGCTGGTTTCAAAACCGACGAACTTCCCATGCTGATATTGGAAACCGGAAGGGCAATGATTGATGACGCCGGTTCTCTCCTGGGAACGGTGTTGGCCAACAAACGCCTTACCAACGGACACCGGGCCACCATTTTGGACTTTGGGGTAAATATTCTTTTCACCTCATTTTGGTATGAACACACGATTTCCCCAGCACAGGAATGCAGCCAATATGCAGAAGATGCCGTGCTTTACGGTCCCCTTTGCATGAATATCGATGTGGTGCGCGAAAGTGTGAAGTTGCCTCCTCTGAATAAAGGCGACCAAGTAGTGGTTCACCGGGTGGGGGCTTACAACATGACGCAGTGGATGCAGTTCATCTCTTTGCGACCTCGCATTGTACTCATAGACATGGAAGGTAAAACCCACTTGATCCGGGAGCGGGAAAATCTGGATTATTTGATGAAACTGGAAAAAGTTCCGAAGCATTTGAAGGAATTTGAATTGTAAAATGAATTGGTTATTGATTGTTTTGAATTGTTTCCCGAGATTTCCAAAATGATTTTATCAGGCAAATTAAACCAATCAAGCATTCCTATAGTCAATCAGTCGGCTAACAATATTTTTCACTTATTTTCTAACCAAAAAAAAGTTTTTTAACATGAAAAAACACATATTAGGAATCGTCGCCCTGTTTATAGTGGGCAGCATCTTCGTAGCTTGCAACAAGGAAGATGTGGCAACCGTCGTACCGGATAGTCTTACTGCAATGACGCAGGAATTTGTTACCGTACAAGATATAGATGAAAACATTGAAACCGAAACCGATCTAGCCTTGGATGCCAGGGGTGGCGGTGGCGGCAACCTTGGGGGCTGCCCGGAAGTTACCGTAGTTCCCGACGATGGAACCTTCCCGAAAACGATCACCTTTGATTACGGAATAGATGGATGCGAGGGCCCACACGGCCGAATCCGAAAAGGACAAATCGTCGTGGAAATCTCCGACAGCCTCCGAAATGCAGGCGCTACCAAAACGGTGACATTTGTGGACTTTTCGGTGGATGACATTCAAATTGCAGGCAACCGAACCTTCGTCAACAATGGAACAGATGAAGTCGGAAATGTGTCCTTTACCAAGACCGGGACTATGAATTTCACCTTTCCCGACGGCGGTACCTCCGAACGCACTTACAGCTACACCCGAACACAAACAAGAGGCGCAGAAACCCACTTCCGCTTCGACGATGTTTTTGAAATTACCGGCTCCTCCAATGGCATAAATAAAAATGGCGTGGCCTATTCTTCAGAAATTTTGGAAACGATCATCAAACGAAACAATTGCCCATGGATACCTAGAGGAGTCGTTGCCTTGACCTTCGATGGCAAGACCCGAACGATTAATTACGGCAATGGCACTTGCGACCGCTTCGCCGAAGTCACCTTTCCCGACGGGGGAACGAAGATCATCAGAATCCATCATCGTTGGTGGTAATTCATTTTGAAAGCAGCTCAAAGTACCTGCTTTGAGCTGCTTTTTTTTTCAAATCTTACTCAGGCTGCTATTCTTCTCACTCACCTATATTTCTTTTCTTTGCAGAGTAAATTATTTTAATATTGAAATTAATTATACAGCAAAACTGAAAACATAGTGATTTTGAAAATCACCCTGTTTCGGATACAAAATTTAAACCTTAAATTCTCTGCAATAAATCCAAGTCTTGAGCATATCCAAAACCATATCTTTCCACTTTGCAAGCACCTTAAATGCATACGCCCAAATTTTTTTCACTAAAAACCGGGCAGCGGGCGTGCTCATTATTCTGGCGTCTTTCGTAAGCTGGAAAT
>CAZJYF010000260.1:1247-5957 GCA_964549665.1 uncultured Saprospiraceae bacterium | reverse complement strand
GCCTATCATACCTTTGCCAACGAAAAATACGACCTGGGGTTTGATGCCAATTTCCAATCCGCCAACTTTTCGGGAAGCTCCGTTGAAAACCAAAAATTCAGTCGCGGCGGCGTCCATGGACGTGGCACTTATTATTTCGACCAAGGTTTTGGGGTCAGTGGCAATGTGGGTTTTGATGCCAATAAAATTCATTATTTCGGCTACAATTTTGACGGCAGCGACCTAAAGAACATTCCCGATAGCCGGGTAGAACAACTTTACAACACCTTTGACATCGGCGCCAAAATTTTCAACAAAGAAGCCACCGCAGCCGATTTGGACTACGACGCGGGCATCAATTTTTACAACCGCAATGACAATTTTGCGGCAAGCGAATCGGGAGTGGCTGTCAATGTGGGCGGCACGAAGTGGATCGCCGGGAAACATTCCTTCGATATCCGGTTGAAAGGAGACTTCACCTGGTACGAAGACACCCTCAAGCAAACCCTTAACAATTATTACGTGCAACCCGCTTTCACCTACCGGGCCGACCGCTTCAAAGCAAAACTAGGTCTTAATTTGGCTTCGGATGAAAACGATATTTATGTCTTCCCCGACATCGAAGCCTCCGTGAATATTACCGGAAGTGAATTGGTGGTCTTTGCCGGCGCAGGGGGCGATTTGCAAAAAAACACCTTTCGTTCGTTGAGTGATTACAACCCCTACATCAACTCCCGCTACCCTTCCCTTAAAATCGCCAACACCAAGTATTTCAACTTTTACGGTGGCATTCGGGGCAATCTCAAGGTTTTGGATTACAGCGTCCAAATTGGCTACAAAACGGCCGACAAGCTCGCACTTTTTGTAGTAGATGATGCCGTGGTAGATACCGTTCAAAGAAAATTTGCTGTGCTTTACGACGATGTGAACATCGTCAATGTCCGCGGCACCATCAGAGCTAATATCATCCAAGGTCTGGAAATTATCGGAACGGCCAGTTACAACTTCCACGACCCCAATAATGAAATCAAAGCATGGCATCTGCCTGCACTCGAAATCAACGGAACTGCAATCTACACCACCCTCGACAAACAACTTCGCTTCAAAACCAGCTTGTTTGTGGAAAGCGGCCCGCCCTTCCGCCTGCCAAATGGGGAACACGACAACCTGAATAACCTCGTGGATCTTAGTCTGGGGGCTGAGTATCTCGTAAATGAGAATATCGGACTTTTCCTCGACATCAACAATATCCTCGATAATGAGCGGCAACGATGGCGCTATTATCCGACGTATGGGATAAATGTGCTGGTGGGCGCAACGGCGCGGTTTTAGAGAAGACGAAAAAAAATAAAACCATTGAAGCAGGCACCCGTCAGGGCTTCCAATCCATTTAGGCGGTTCTCATCTAATTGTAAAGGTGGCAGTCAAACTTCCACCTTACAAAGAATTTGAAAAAAATCAAATTCAACTGATGTCTAAAAAAGTCAGGCAGCCAATTCCGAGGGAATTCCAACCTGAAAAACTATCATTTTCGAAAGTTAAAACGCCCATGATATTATCTGCCCCGAGTGTTGCCATGTACTTCAATGGAATATCTTTGTGTAGAAAAATTGAAAATTGGTTTAGTTTTGTTGAGAATACAGTTGCCTTCTCTAAATATAAAAGAGAACTGTTTCTGAACAAACAGGGTTTTATTGAACCGCAAAAGATATTTGGTTTATTTTTTTGGATTCACCTTCCAAAAGCGTCTCGTTACATTTTTTTCAAAATGAAAATCAAAGATACAAAAATAATTATGCGAGATAAAGGGTACATCCATTTATGAAGCCATTTCAGTCCTTTTGACAAGGTAACATTGATTATTCGCACCCAGATGCTACAACTACAATGACGCGATTTGAGGCGAATAGGGTCGAATTTGATTAAAATTAATCTTCCCACTATGCTAGAATAAATGGAATCCGGACTGCCTCCTGATACTTGGTTCGTTTGAAGGGCTTTATGAATTCGGGGGGGGTACCTCGAACTCCACCCACTCTGTGAACTTCAGGTAGCGACAAGCTACTCGCAGTGTTTATCCATATTTTCGAAAAAGCGGACCTTTTGCGCGGCCTTTTATTCTAAAAATCTATTTTTGCGAAACTTTTGAAAAAGGCAGGAGCGGAATGTGCAATAATGCCGAGCCGCTACTTCACAACCACCATAAAATGCAAACTAGCAAACCACTCAGCGAACAGGAAATCGTCCGCAGGGAGAATTTGGAAAAAATCAGGGAGATGGGGATTGACCCCTTCCCTGCTGCAAAATTTGAAGTGACCACCCTCGCCACAAGCATCCTCGGGCATTTTGATGATGAAAAGCCAGAACCCTTTCAGGACATCGCGCTTGCGGGCCGAATAATGATGAAGCGCGTCATGGGGAAAGCCTCTTTTGCCGAATTGCAAGACTCCTCCGGGCGCATTCAGATTTATTTGAATCGCGACGAGATTTGCCCCGGCGAAGATAAATCGCTTTACAACAGCCTTTTTAAAAAATACCTCGACATTGGTGATTTTATTGGGGTTCGGGGGTATGTTTTCCGAACCCGCATGGGCGAAATAACCCTTCACGTGAAAACCTTCACTTTTTTGGGAAAAGCCTTGCGGCCTCTGCCGGTTGTGAAGGTGGATGCCGAAGGTAAAGTTCACGATGCCTTCACCGACCCGGAATTGCGCTACCGGCAGCGATACGTCGACCTGACTGTCAACCCGGAGGTCAGACAGACCTTTCTCAAGCGTTCCAAAATCATTCAGTCCATGCGCAATTTTTTCAACCGGCAGAATTGGCTGGAGGTCGAGACCCCAATTTTGCAACCCATCCACGGTGGGGCTGCCGCCCGCCCTTTTAAAACGCATCACAATGTGCTGGATGTGCCACTTTATTTGCGCATCGCCAATGAATTGTACCTTAAAAGATTGATTGTCGGCGGCTTTGAGGGGGTTTATGAATTTGGGAAAATGTTTCGCAACGAAGGCATGGACCGGACGCATAATCCCGAATTCACCTCGATGGAAATTTACGTCGCTTACAAAGATTACAATTGGATGATGGAAATGGTAGAGCAATGTCTGGAATGCGTGGCACAGGAAGTGAATGGCGATACCAAAGTTCAGGTGGGTGACCAAATAATTGATTTTAAAGCCCCCTACGAACGCCTGCCGATGTTGGAAGCGATTGAAAAGCATACCGGGACGGATGTCTCAGGAATGGATGAACAGGATTTGCGGGCCCTTTGCAAAAACATGAACATTGAAGTGGACGGCAGCATGGGGAAGGGCAAATTAATAGATGAAATATTTAGCGAAAAAGTGGAAGACAACCTCATTCAGCCTACTTATATCACGGATTATCCAATTGAGATGACTCCTTTGGCAAAAAAACATCGAAGCAAAGAAGGCTTGGTGGAACGTTTTGAACTTTTCGTAAATGGCAAAGAAATCGCCAACGCCTATTCGGAACTAAATGACCCAATTGACCAGCGAGAGCGTTTCGAAGGGCAACTTCGGTTAGCGGAAAGGGGCGACGAAGAAGCCATGGCGCTGGACGAAGATTTCCTTCGGGCATTGGAGTACGGCATGCCTCCGACCTCGGGACTTGGCATCGGCATTGACCGCCTGGCAATGTTACTGACGAATCAAAATTCGATTCAGGAGGTGTTGTTTTTCCCGCAAATGAAACCGGAAAGCTAAGGGTTCGGATGTCCTGAGTTGAATTGATGGTACTTGCCCTTGCTATTTAATCCTCATTCCTCGCCCAATTCAATAGCCCGTCGCAGGGCTGCTTTTGCACCGGCGATGATGCCTTGGTTTAGGGTATTGCTTGAATAGGCTTTCATGGCAGCTTCGGTGGTGCCGCCTTTTGAGCAAACTTTTTGAATCCATTCACCGATGGTGAAATTCGTTTTATTGAACAAATCGACTGCCCCTTTGAAGGTCTGACTGACGAGGAGTTCCGCCTCCGAAGTCGAGAATCCCATATTAAGGGCTGCATCCATCATCGCCTCCATGAAGTACCAAACATAAGCCGGGCCACTGCCAGAAATGGCAGTTGCAGCGTCGATAGCAGCTTCATTTTCAACATAAATGCTTTTGCCAGTGGTATTGATAAGGTTTTGAACCATGACGAGTTCGATGCGGGTCACTTCGTCGGTGGAGGTGAAGGCCGTCATCCCCATGCCGATTTGTGCGGGCAAGTTGGGCATGGCGCGAATGACCTTCCGGATGCCCAGGGCTTGCGTAATAGTTTGAATTTTCACCCCTGCCATGATGGAAAGGAAGACCTGCTGTGGATCAATAAAAGGGCGGATGCTCTCAAACAAAGATGCGGCATCTTGTGGCTTCACTGCAAAAATTGCCAAATCTGCTATCGACATGCACTCTTCTGCTGTCCGGTAAATCGTCCCGATGTCTTTTTCGGAAAGCACCGCTGCTTTTTGCGCCGACTTTTCCAAAATCATCATGTTCTCCTTGTCGGTAATGTGGGAACGAAGAAAACTTTGCACATAAGTTAGCCCCATGTTGCCGCCGCCAATGATTAGAATTTTCATATTTTAAGAAATGGTGAATAAATAAATGGTCATTATTGAGTCGATTATTAGGTGTCTGATTTTCGCTTTGGAAAGGGGATTTATTTTGATATAATAGCCTGTCCCGAAATTCCTTCGGGAACCGTTTTCAAATCGGAAAGCAGGAG
>CAZJYF010000260.1:0-1147 GCA_964549665.1 uncultured Saprospiraceae bacterium | reverse complement strand
CGAAGAGAAAACAGCCAAAAGTGATAAGTCATTTTTTCACCATTCCTCTGTAGGATTGTAAGATGAAAGACTACACTACGGTATAAAAACAAATTTAGTTTCAAAAAACAATCCTTAAGAAAAGGATTAGTTATTTTTAACTTTACAAAAAGTAGGAACGAAGATAGCGCATTAATAAGAATAACAAACTGCCTAAAATTTTCCCAAAATGAAAAAAGCAACCTTTCCTTTTTTGCTGTACCTGGTTTTTTGTTTCGGAATGACAAATTGTTCCGAACCAAACCCTTCTTCTGAGAAAATGAATTCTTCCAAACAAATGAGCAAAAGAACTGAATACACCCTCGTCATCCACGGAGGCGCAGGCACCATCCTAAAATCCAACATGACCCCTGAAAAAGAAGCAGCATATCGCAAGGCTCTGAATGCAGCCCTCTCCATTGGAGAGAAGATTCTGAAAAACGGCGGCAGCGCATTGGATGCAGTGGAACAGACTATCGTTTCCATGGAAAATTCCCCCTTGTTCAATTCGGGGAAGGGAGCTGTTTTCACCAATGCCGGCACAAACGAATTGGATGCCTCTATCATGGATGGGAAAACCCAAAATGCCGGAGCAGTCGGCGGCGTAACGGTCGTGAAAAACCCTATAAAAGCTGCCAGAGCGGTGATGGAGAAGTCCCCCCATGTGTTACTCACTGGCGAAGGGGCTAATACATTTGCCAAAGAACAAGGACTGGAAATCGTCCCTCCCGAATATTTTTTCACGGAAAAACGATGGCAAAGTTTGCAAAAAGTAAAAAAACAGGAAAATGAAAAAACGGGTTACCTGACTTCCCTTGCAGATTCGAAATACGGTACGGTGGGCTGTGTGGCTTTGGATAAGGAGGGCAACCTCGCTGCAGGCACTTCCACGGGCGGCATGACCAACAAGCGATGGGGTCGTTTGGGCGATTCTCCCATCATCGGTGCCGGAACCTATGCCGACAATAATACCTGCGCCGTTTCCTGCACCGGGCATGGAGAATTCTTCATTCGATATGCGGTTGCTTACGACATATCAGCGAGGATGGCTTACAAAGGAGAAGATTTAAAAACGGCTGCGGATTATGTGGTCAATAAAAAATTGGTCGAGAAGGGAGGTTCGGGTGGC
>CAZJYF010000259.1:0-5963 GCA_964549665.1 uncultured Saprospiraceae bacterium | reverse complement strand
TACTCACGAGAACCCCTAAAATGGATGCGGCTACTAATTGTGGGATGACGATGAAATAATTGAATACCCCCATGAAATAACCCATTTTGGCAGATGGCAAGGCCCCGGCCAGCATGGCATAAGGCATGGAAAGGATACTAGCCCACGCTATTCCAATACCAACCATGGATGCAATTAAAAAATTGGGGTTGCTGATGAAGTTGATTGACAGCAGCCCTAAACCTCCTAAAATGAGACAAATCATATGCGCCACCCGTCGGCTGGTTCGTTTTGCCAAAACCGGAATCAGGAAGGCTACCACAGCGGCGATTCCGTTGTAAACGGCGAAGCAAATGCCAACCCAATCCGCGCCATCGTTGTACAATTTGGAGGTGGTATCGGAGGTGCCATAGATGTGACTTGTCACGGCGGAGGTGGTGTATATCCACATCGAGAAGAGGGCAAACCAGGAAAAAAACTGAACCACAGCGAGTTGTTTCATGGTTGGGGGCATTTCCTCAAAGTCATTTATGATGGTGACAAAGCCACTGTTGTGCTTGCCCCGCGTTTGTAAAAAACCAGCGGCCATCACCAATATGCCTCCAAATCCAATGCCTCCTGAAAGAATGAACAATTCTTTATCGAGGCTTTGGGTGGTCAATAGATAGGTCAGCAAAAGACCCATTGCTAGGAGGATGCTACCGTACCTCAATTGTTTTTGTCCCTTAGCAGCATATTCGGCAGGGCTTCGCCCGCTTTTTTGATATTTTTCGTGTTCCAGGTTTTTCGCAAAAGAGGCTAATTCCTCCGGCGAATATTCTTTTGAGCGGAATACTGTCCAAAGGACTGCCAAAAAGAAAATTGTTCCACCTAAATAAAAAGACCATTTTACGGAATTTGGAATCACACCCTCGGCGGCCGTATTGGATATTCCGAACCAATTGGTCAGCATGTAGGGTAGGGCAGAGGCAACGACAGCACCCGTGCCAATAAAAAAGCTTTGAGTGGCAAATCCGGTGGTTCGTTGGGAGGAGGGGAGGTTGTCACCGACGAAAGCGCGGAACGGTTCCATGGAGATGTTTATGGAGGCGTCGAGGATCCAAAGCATACCTGCTGCCACCCACAAAACCGGCGAATTCGGCATCACGAACAAAGCGAGGGAAGCCAAAATAGCACCCACAAGAAAATAGGGGCGGCGGCGTCCGAGGCGATTCCATGTTCTATCGCTGAAATAGCCCACGATGGGTTGTATAATCAAACCCGTCAGAGGGGCGGCGACCCACAGAACGGGGATTTGGTCGAGGTTGGCGCCTAGTTGTTCAAATATGCGGCTGACGTTGGCATTTTGAAGGGCAAATCCAAATTGGATACCCAAAAAACCAAAGCTCATGTTCCAGATTTCCCAAAAGGTTAGGCGCGGTTTTGGCTGTAAAGCAAGCGGCTTCGTTTTGTTTGACATAGGGAAGGTTTATAAGTGTGGAAGAAATGGTCAGGGAGGCAACGATGAGTGAAGTGTAATAAAAACTTACACCCCATTTCTGCTCAAAATAAGCTACTTATTTGAAAGCACCAAATAATCCCAGGGGTTTAGGTTCATCATCATGTCTTCGGAGAGAAAAGTGGTGCCTTTGGCAAAGACATTATTGTATTTTCCCATATGGATGTCTCCTTGCAACTTAGCATCTTGGGGGTCATCACTAAGATTGAGAATTATTACAACCTTGTCGCCATCTTTTTCGCGTTGAAAGGCGAAAACGTTTTTATCATTTCCGGTAGGAATGCGTTCTACTTTCCCACCGAATTTGCCATTCCAAAGGGCCTTGTTTCGGTGTTTTAGGTCAAGAAGAGTTTTATAAAAATTGGCATATTTGAAATTTCCCCATTCAATAGTATCTTTTTCAAAAAAGGCAAGTCTTTTATTTAAACCCGCCTCTTGCCCACTATAAATCAAAGGCATGCCCCCCAAGGTAAAAGCGAGGGTGGCGAAAGTCAACTGGCCTTCTCCCAAGCGTTCGAAGGCTGTCCCATTCCAACTATTTTCATCGTGGTTAGTGGTGAAGTACATATGAAACCCCTTGTTGTATTTCGCGGCATCCTTTATCAGGTAGTCATCGAGAACGGTTCCATCCTCCGAATTTTTTGCTATGGAATTCATCAAATGGAGCAAAGTCCACCCGTAGTCTGCAATGAAACAAGCAGAATTGCGCAAAGCAGGGTCGTCCGATTCTGCGAGCATGAAAACAGCTTTAATTTTATTCAGAGAATCTACTGCTTGTTCCCAAAAATCGAGCGGAACACCGTGGGCAACGTCACAGCGAAAACCATCAATTTCGAAATCAGTAATCCAATATTCCATGGCGTCGATCATCGCTCTTCTCATGGCTGCATTGTCGTAATTCAAATCGGCAACATCCGTCCAACCCCATGATTTTCCCGTTTCCGGATTAATGGGGTCAACGATATGGCCTTCCTTATCTTGAGTGTACCAGTCCGGATGATCATGGATCCATTGATTGTCCCATCCGGAATGATTGGGAACCCAATCCAAAATGACCTTCATTCCAAGTTCGTGAATAGAATCAACGAGGCTTTTAAATTCTTTCGGGTTGCCAAATTCTGGATTCACTGCTTTGTAGTCGGCAACGGCATAATAACTCCCCAAAGTCCCCTTCCTTTTTGCTTTGCTAATCGGATGAATGGGCATGAACCACAGAATGTCGACCCCCATATCTTTTAAGCGGTGCAGGTGCGACCCAAATGCTTTGAAAGTTCCCTGAGGTGTATATTGCCGCAAGTTAACTTCATAAATGCTCGCATTTTTGGCCCATTCCGGAACCCTCCGATTGGCTTGAGCAGCTTCTGAGACTGGGATGTTCGGAAGGGGGGTCGATTCAGGTTTTGGTGTTTGCCGGCAGGAAAAAATGGTCAGGCAGTACACCAGTACAACAAAAATAATACTGGCAAATTTTTTCATGGTACATTACTATTAAACAGGCAAACATAAATAATATACATCTTTCTTGCAAGGGGGATTAGCTACTTGGGAAGCATCGATTTATATTTATTCACGACCGGCCAGCAATTTTTGGAAAACTCATTCCTTATTTTAATCCAATTTTATCAAAAGACTGGTTTCAACTAATCTTGGAGGCCCATTTCTTTCCGATTCTTTGGAATGAAAAGTAGGTTTTCAAGGCGTTGCTGAACGCTGTTTGTCCCGAATTGTTCCGTCCCGACCCATATCATAATCGATTCGTCGCTGGCGATTTTGACTTTCCATTCGCCGTCTTCTTCCGGGTTCTCAGCATCCAGTGCTATGACTGCGTCCTCCCCCCGGTAAAAAAAACGCCATCCACCCTTACTGATTGTCTTTGTAAATTTTCCAACTTCAAAGGTGCCGTCTTTATTGAATTTGTACCAACGTCCCTGATTCACCCGGTTGAGCTTGGGTTGTTTGATTTTGACGTACATATTCACGATCCAATAATTGGTGGTAAAAACCCGAATTGCCCTCGTTTGCAGAGGTGTTTTTGGATTCGGTGGTGTGATATTGACTTTTGCTTTCCCTTCCTTTGAACCGCCCGTTTCTCCATTATTGCAACTTAAAAAAAGCGGAATCACCAAAGTTAGGATTAAAAGGTGTTTCATGATTAATTTCATTTTTGGGTTTTGTGATGAATGAATTCTGCGTTCTATAATGCTTTGCTGAACGGAGAAATTGTAAAAAGCAAAAACTTATTTCCGCGCAGTTTAAAATTTCTCAAATAGGGCAAAGATTTAAAAGGATTATTTGATAAAAATATGCAAATATATTCCAACGAATTCGTTTTATCGCTTTGATGTTGGCTTTTATTGCAAAAAAATCATTACTTGCCGCATTTCCGCTGCGAAGAGTGCCACCTAATAGTTTCCTATTAATACTTTTCGGCTGCTAAATTAATTTTTCGGTTATGATAAAAGTTATTGACCTCCATTTTCTGAACCATCCTCAAACGATTGCTTCATTTTTAATCGAATCTGCTGAAGGGCCGATAATCATTGAAACGGGGCCCCATGCTACCTTGCCGATGCTCAAAAAAGGGTTGCAGCAACACGGTTATCAAATGGAGGATGTGAAACACGTTTTCCTGACCCACATTCACCTCGACCATGCGGGGGCTGCCTGGGCTTTCGCCAAAAAAGGCGCGAGGGTGTATGTCCATCCCCTTGGTGCCCCTCATTTGCACAAACCGGAAAAATTATTTAATTCCGCCAAGCGGATTTATGGGGATAAAATGGAGGAACTTTGGGGTGATTTGCAGCCAATTTCCAGGGAAAATATCACAGTCGTTGAGCACAATAAAGTGGTAAAAGTGGGGAAAGTAAAATTAAAATCTCTGCACACCCCGGGTCATGCCGTCCACCACATCGCCTGGCAATATTCCGATTCGCTTATTGCGGGTGATGTCGCCGGCGTGCGGATAAGAAATGGCATCGTCGTTCCTCCCTGCCCTCCGCCCGACATCAATTTGGAAGATTGGCGGGCTTCGATTCGATTGATTAAATCGAAGTGCTTCGAAGAAATTTATCTGACCCATTTTGGAAAAGTGACGGAGGTCAAGCCTCATCTGGTAGAATTGGAAGGGCGATTGGTGAATTGGGCTAATTGGATGAAACCCTGGTTTGAAAAACAAATTTCCCGAGATGAAATAACGCCTAAATTTCAGCGATATGTATCCAAGCAATTGAAAGCAGCCGGCATCCGGGGCGAAACACTTTTTCAGTACGAAAATGCGAACCCCGCATGGATGAGTGTAGCCGGATTGATGCGTTATTGGCGAAAAAAAAAGGAGTGATTTTAAGGCCAGTTCTGAAATTTGAATTCTTTGGTGAGAAATCCCAACCACAGTCCGAAACGAAGGGATGTAATTGTTCTTTTCCCGCATTGCAGTCAAAGGTCTTCTCTTAATTTTTGGTGATGCTGTAGGTGTAAACCGGCACGTTCAAAATCAACTCGACGGTATAGTTCCCATCTGCCTCGATGGCGATATTAGCGCCTTCGTATTCCAAAGAAAAGTTGCCATCATCATCTCCAAAATTGAATTCCCAATCATCATTTGCTCTGAATTTAATTTCACCCACTACGAGGTCGAGGGTGATACTCCAAATTCCGGTGGCAGGGTCGAAGGTCATGTTCAAGTCGGAATCCCAGCCATTTGGAGTAGCCGAACCGATAAGCCCCCAATCTGTTTTGGCATAAGTATGCGTCAGGTCGTTTATGTTGACATTCAATTTGTACTGCCCGGCGGCGGAAACTTTGATGTTTGCGCCATCAGCATCCAATGTCCCGTCGGCGTCGTTGTCCCCCCAATTCACATCCCAGCTGGGGCCATCCGTAAATTTGTATTCCGTGGTTTCTGCCGGGAAATAAATATACCCTTCAAAGGTTCCGTCGCTCTTAACCGAATGAATTACGGTAGAATCATTGGCTGGGTCCCAACCTTGGTAATCGCCCGGTACCTGGAGTTTCGGGAAAATAATTTCTGCTTCAAAAGGAGTTACTTCAATTGATACAGATTTAGAAAACAGCGTTTCTACTTCAGGACTAACGGTGGCGGTTACTCTTATTTCGATAGTGACGGCAACATTTCCCGGCAAACCTTTGGCCAATAAAATTTCATTGATTTTACCATTGGTCACGTCTGTTACGGATAATCCATTCACGACGCCCAGCGTGACTGGACTTGAAAAACCGCTCCCTGCGATGTCCATTTCCAAGGTGTAAGTGACACCTGCAGCAAAACCGAAGGTGGCGGCGGTCCATGAGAATTCTGTAAAAATATCACTGGCAGTATCTTCGGAAAGAACAAAAGAAGAACCTTCGGAAGGGCTCGTAATGGCAGGTAAATCGCCTGGAATGAGAACCGGCTGCAACTCCTTATCACTGCAGGCGGTCAACAGCAAAACTGAGACAATGCTGCATGCTATATATTTTTTTTTCATAA
>CAZJYF010000258.1:0-5969 GCA_964549665.1 uncultured Saprospiraceae bacterium | reverse complement strand
CCAGGAATAGCAGTTTCGGAAGTTTTCCTACCTTCGCCTTTCCATTTTTTCATTTCAAATTCGATAGCCAAAAGATGTTCGAACAACTTAGTCCGGGAATTATCCTGAGCGTCATCATTGCCTATTTTCTTCTCTTGATGGTGATTTCCTACTTTACCGGCCGCAAAGCCGACAATGCCGATTTCTTCATCGCCGGCCGCCAATCGCCCTGGATTTTGGTGGCGATAGGCATGATTGGCGCCTCCCTTTCGGGGGTCACCTTTATCTCCATTCCGGGCACGGTGGGTGCGGGCGGCACCAATCAGGCTTTGTCCTATATGCAGATGGTTTTCGGCTATTTGCTGGGCTATTTGGTCATCGCTACCGTCTTGCTACCTCTCTATTACCGGCTGAATCTGACTTCAATTTACGGGTATTTGGGAAAGCGATTTGGCGTCAATTCCTACAAAACAGGGGCAGCCTATTTTTTGCTTTCCAGGGTAATCGGCGCTTCTTTCCGGCTTTTTTTGGTGGCGATTGTTTTACAAAAATTTGTCATGGACCCCTTCGGCGTGCCCTTTTGGCTGACCGTTTTGTTGACCATCTTCCTCATTTGGGTTTATACGTTTCGAGGGGGCATCAAGACGATTGTTTGGACCGATACGCTGCAAACCATTTGCATGCTTACTGCCGTCGTACTGACCATTTTTGCCATTGGCAATGCGTTGGGCAAAAACCCCGTCGAGTTGTTTCACTTGGTGAAAAACAGCGTGTATTCGCAACTATTTTTCTTTGAAGGCGGCTGGAACGACCCCAACAATTTTTTCAAACAATTCATCAGCGGCGCCTTAATTTGCATCGTCATGACCGGGCTAGACCAAGACATGATGCAAAAGAATTTGAGCTGCCGGACGCTGCGGGAGTCGCAGAAGAACATGTTTACTTTCAGCATCATTCTGATATTTGCCAATTTGTTGTTCTTGGTCCTCGGGGCTTTGCTTTATTTGTACGCCGCCAACATTGGATTGGAAATTCCAGCGCGCACCGACCAATTGTACCCCACCATTGCCTTGCAACACCTTTCTCCTTTCATCGGCATCGTCTTCGTACTAGGGTTGATTGCAGCAGCTTATTCCAGCGCCGATTCCGCCCTGACGGCCTTGACGACGTCTTTTTGTCTCGATTTTTTGAATTTTGAAAAGAGCGGCAAATCGGAAAGCGAAAAGCATCGAACCCGATTATTCGTCCACCTCGGATTTTCTCTTTTGCTGCTGTCGGTCATCCTGACTTTTAGTGTGATTAGCAACGATGCCGTCATCAACGAACTATTCAAAGCCGCCGGTTATACTTACGGACCCTTGTTGGGTTTGTTTTCTTTCGGGATGTTCACGAAGTTGAAAATAAACGACAAACTCGTCATCCCCGTTTGCATCATTGCCCCTGTTGCTTCTTATTTTATCAACAAATTCTCGGCAGCGCTTTTTGGAGGCTTCCAATTGGGCTTTTTGATTATTGCCCTCAACGGCTTGTTGACCTTTATTGGCTTGTGGGCCATTTCGTACCGGGAGTAAAATCAAGGTATCGGATACTTTGAAAGTATCCGATACCTTAGCTGGAATTTTGATGTGTTTGAAGTTATTAGCTTTGGCAAAAAGCATCATATTTAAAAATTAAACCTTTGAACGCCGGGTAAAATACACTGCTCACATTCGAGCGCATTTTCCAATATAAAATGTTAGCGATAGTTTTTCTTTCTGTCTCTTTCTTCGATAATGCGTTTATTTACATTTATTTTTGCTCCTCTTAGGACATAAATTGAGATTTCCTGTTCCCTTGCATATCGATTAATTCTTTTGCCAGCTAGATAGACGCTGTCAAAAAATGGTTTTTCTACTTTCCTACCTTTGTCGTCATCATCTGCTTCCTTTACTAATAGGACATTAACTATTTTCTTGTCAAGGTCGAACCAATTAATGTAATCTGCATTAAAAGAATTTGCTCTAATTTTTTTATTTTTTGTGTAGTAGTTTATTGCACCTGCCTGTCCATAATTGTCGCAAAGGATCAAAGTTTGGTCGAGGTCTGGCAGATCAGCGCAAATGGAATCTATTATTACTGCCAATTCTTTCCAACCAAGCATATCTGCAAAATCCTGCGGTAAAGAATGGTTCCTGCCGTCTTCCCAACGAAGCAAACCGAATTTTTGGTAAGGCTTAGCGTGTTTAGCAATATATTCTGGGCTATTGGTTGGAAAAAAGATTCGGTAAGTATGGATAAAAACGAATATGGGAATTGCAATAGCGATGGGTTGCAATTTTCTTTTCCAACCGGTTTTTAAAATATCCACGAGAAAAACCGAACCGAATGAAATATAAATTGGATACAAACCAATAGCGTAATAATCCTTCGCTTTGAAATAAGCAAAGACCGTCAGTGTAAAAACCAATCCCCAAAAGAAAAATTTAAACTTTTTAAACGGCGAATAGAATAGTAAAGCATATAAAGCAGATGCGATTACAAATAAAGAACCTATAAAAAACAGCAATTGTCCTTCAAGAAAATTCCACCTATTTACATGTACCAACTGTGTGTCTGCTAACTTTTGCAGATGATGAAAAACGGGAAAATTGTTATTGTATTGCCAAAACAGGTTCGGGGAAATAACCATCAGTCCTAACAAAATAGAAAGGTAAAATTTCTTTTGAGTAAAAATCCTGCGCTGTTCGGTTATTAAAATGGCAGGAAAAAGTCCAATGAGCAAAAAGGCAATATTGTATTTATTTAAAAAGCCAATTGCAAATACAATTGCCGCTAAAAAAAGCCACTTTGGTTTCTTCGTATTAAAATATTTGATGAGAATAAAATAGAAAGTTGTCCAACTTAAAACATCCAAGGAATTAGGCTGATAAAGTAAATTTAATCTTAAAAGAGCAGAAAATAATACACAAGTTGCTCCTAAAATCAATGCAACCATGTTCCCATTTAATTCTTCGATGGCTTTCCAAACTACTACGATTGTCAACGCACCAAACAAAGCGGGAAAAAACTTAACCCAAAATACAGAATTGCCCAGAAGATATATGATGCTGGAAATCCAGGACGTAACCGGCGGAACGGACAAATAACCCCACGCCAAATGATTTGCTTGGTCAAGATGCAAATACTCGTCCCGTTGTAAATCGTATTCCGGACTTATTAAAGAATATTGTAACAGAAATTTTACAATAATAAAACCAACTAAAATTATACTTTTTTTTGTCATTGAATGGCGTCTGTCAACGTTACTGCTGAAGGTCGGAATTTAAATAATGATTCTCCCCGAAGGATTGCAATAACTATTTTTATTGCGTTACTAAAATTTATTTCCTGTTCCCCAAGCAAATCATTCAGGCCTCGATTTTAAAAACAAAAGCATACTTGCAAGGCCGGTTCTTCTCCTCTTGCAAGGCTTTTGGAAGTTGAATGTGCAAAGTATTTGTCCCATCATCCCTTGACCAGGAAAGCGGTTTTTCGTACCCCAAGAGGTGGATTTCACTGCCTTCCTTTGGTTGCACCAATTTCAAATTCAACTGCTCGCCCGGCCATTCGAGACTTATCGCGTAAAGGGTTCCCGCCCCATTGGAAGTGTAGCGAATCGCTTCGCCTTCGCGGTAGTGTTTCCACATTTTAGCGCCGTAAATTGCTTCCCCGTTCACCCGCATCCAATCGCCCATTTCTGCCAAGCGGGCAACACTTGGCGGCGGAATAATCCCTTCGGAAGTAGGACCGACATTGAGCAGGTAGTTCCCCCCTTTGGCAGCAATATCCACCAGGTTGTGGATGAGCGTTTTCGCCGATTTCCAGTTGTTGTCGTATTTTTTATAGCCCCAGGTGTCGTTCATCGTCATGCAGGATTCCCAATCCGTTGCCGAAGAACCGCGTTCCAAAATTTCTTGTTCGGGAGTGCCGAAATCGCCGGCGAATTCGCCTTCTTTGTTCATGCCCTGCATCCCCTGCCGGCCCTTGCCTACTCGATTGTTGATGATGATGTCGGGTTTCAGACCGCGGACGAATTGGTACAAATCCTTCCCCTGTGCTTCCGTCCATTCCGGTATCCATTCGCCATCGAACCAAAGCACCGCAGGGCTGTAATTTTTTACCAATTCGCGCAGTTGTGGCTTCAGATAATTTTCCCGGTAACGGGCAAAATTCGGATTTGATTTGTCCTGCGTATTGTAGGTGGGATAATTGGGTCCTTGGGCGTCGGGATGATGCCAATCCATGATGGAGTGGTAGAAGCCGAGTTTGATCCCTTCCTTATCGCAGGCAGCGCGCAATTCCTTCAAAATGTCGCGCTTAAAAGGCGAGGCGTCCATGATGTCGTAATCGGAAACGTTGGAATCCCAAAGGGCAAAGCCTTCGTGGTGCTTCGAGGTGATGACGATGTACTTCACCCCCGCATTTTTGGCGATGCGCACCCATTCTTCGGCATTGAATTTCTGGGGGTTGAAGCGATGCGCATAGTGCTCGTATTCCTTCACCGGGATGGGGGCTTTATTCATAATCCATTCACCTATGCCCTTGATTATCTTGCCTTTATAAACACCCGCCGGCACAGAATAGGCGCCCCAATGGATGAACATGCCGAACTTCGCCGCCCGCCACCAAGCCATCCGGTCGTTGAATTCTTTTTTCGATTCCAGCAGGTAATTCTTATGAGGACGCCAATAAAAACCAACTTCCGAAATCGTCGGACAAGCCATCGCCGACAGGATGTTGATTCTAAAGTCACTCGCCTCCACTTCGGGTATGCGAACCAATCTTTTATTTCCAATCGTCGTGCCCTGCCCAATTTCTTCCCACTGCCCGTTCAATTTCGCTTCCACCGAAAATTTCTCCACCCGCTGCCCAAGCTGAATGTACTCCTGAAGAGACACCACATTGACCTTTTCCGGTTTGGAAAGGTGGATTTCCAAAGTGGCGCTTTTCTGCCCGTCTTTTGCCGCCCAATAGGTGTTTCGATTGCCATCCAAAACCTTCGAAGCAGCGAATTTCCGCCCCCGCACATGGTCGGCTTTTGCCTTTTGGTTGGCCGCCAAATTCGCAGAAAAGGTGGCATCGATTCTCGCCTTGAGACCCATTAGTGCTGCCGAATCATTTTCGCTGACCAAGCCCCGCCGATCCACCGGCAAATTCAACAGGAAGTTGCCATTGCGTCCGATGGAATTGTAGTAAATCAGTTCGAGATGGTCCACCGATTTCACTTCCGCATCCTCCTTTGGATGGTAATACCATCCGGGACGAATGGAGGTGTTCACTTCCGCCGGAACCCAATCCGTGCCGTTTTTATTGCCCGAACGCAACTCCAGGTAACGGGGCGTGCCGGGAAAATAATCCGCCCGGTTCAGCGTACTCCAATTGGTCTCATTGGCAAAGCCCTCCTCGGTGCCCACCCAACGGACATCCGGTCCGGCATCGCTGAAAATGACCGCGTTGGGCTGATGCTTTCGCACCGTAACGATAAAGCCGTCCCAATCGTAAATTTGCTTGCCTTTGTACTCTTCACTCACCGCCCCGTCGAACCAAACTTCAAAAATATCGCCGTAGCCCGTCAACACTTCCGCAAGTTGTTTTTCGAAATATTCGTTGTATTCCGGCTTCCCGTAAAGGGGGTTGTTCCGGTCCCAGGGCGACATGTAGATGCCCATTTTCAAACCATATTCCTGGCAAGCTTTCGCCAAATCGCGCAGCACATCACCTTTCCCATTTCGCCATGGACTATTCCCCACATCGTGTTCCGTGTATTTAGAATCCCACAGGCAAAAGCCGTCGTGGTGCTTCGCCGTGATGATGATGCCTTTCATGCCCGCTGCCTTGGCAATTCTCGCCCATTGGCGGCAGTCCAACTGGGTTGGGTTGAAAAGGGCGGGACTTTCCTTGCCTTGCCCCCATTCCCTGTCCGTAAAAGTGTTGATGTTGAAGTGAACGAAGGCGTAGTATTCCAACTCCTG
>CAZJYF010000257.1:0-5971 GCA_964549665.1 uncultured Saprospiraceae bacterium | reverse complement strand
CCACTGAAGTATAGGTCTTTTCCACGTCCGGGAAATCCGTCAATGGCTTGATTAAACTCTGCTTTTTGAAATTCTCAGAATACCTGAATGTCCATTCTCCATTCCGCAAACTCAGTATGCCGACAACTAAATCCCTGTACTTCAATCCAAAATCCACCTCCACATATTTAGGGGTGTAGATTTCTTCCTGTCCTTCGGATTTCCAAAGTTTTTTTGCAAATTTCTTAATCATGGTAATGGTAATGGTTATGGTACTGATAATAAAATGGCATTCAGTGTTTTATAGCGGAATTTTAAACATGCTTTAATCAACAACATTCTTTCGGGGCTCATCAATGGGCTAAATTCCTCATCGAGTAAGGAGTTTATCCTTTCCAGCATCCCAAAATGTAACAAATTTTTACAAAAATTGCAATACCGTCTATCATCTTTGTGAAGTAACTCAACAAGCCGAAAATGATTGATGTTCAAAACTTTTTCCCATCCAATCTTTGGGACTGAGTTTTTTGCATACTTTGACAAACCATAATAAAATGGTCACGGTTTGCCGTCATCCCGGCAATTCTTTCCTCTGAATAATTCCAAAATAAACCTCTTGCAGTATCGTAAACTGGGGCAAAGGTAGGCGCTTTTTTTTCCAATAAATCGATAATGACTCCCCAATTGTAGAAGTGCCTGTCATTGTTGCCCACGATAGCATCGAAAATTAGCATCTTGACGAATGCTTCCATAATTTCGTCAGCATACTTGGTGAAACGACTTCTGACGGCTTCTTCAGAGAACTGAAACGTAAACAAGTCTCGTGCCATTCCCTCCGCCTCCACTTTTTAGACAAACGTTTTATCTTCCAGAAACCCTGCATAAATTTGTGCGCCATGAACAAGCCGTTCATCTTTTTTTAAAAAGTACTTGCTCAAAAAACGAATTTGGTCACCTGCTAACATCAGTCGAGATTGTGCCATTTTTAACCCCAACACGCCACCTATTTTATTGAGCAAATGTTCAGTGATACTCTCCATCGGATACCACTTGTGACCGACTTTTGCAATGTACCCTGGCCACTTTTTTCTGTCTTTTTTCCGTGCTTCCCCGTATTCATAAACGTGAATAAAATCTTTTGGGGCATCCCCAGCAATATGAATCTTTTGGACATAATAATTCCCCTTTCGCAACGGAGGAATCAACCCTTGCCATTTGGTAAAAAATCCACTGTGATTGATAATGGCGACCCTCTCCAGTTTATCTACCATGTCTGATTTACAATAGTTATACAGTATTAATGACTCCACCGCTTTAAAACTACCAATCACCCAGTCGTCAATGATTTTAACTGATGCCTGACGGTATTGCCCTGCTCGAATGGTAGTGTCATCGAAACCCGCTTCTTTTTATCAAATTTGGTTTTTTCTGAATTTATATTCACGCGTTGTAAACTGAGCTAATATAGGAAAAAAAGGTCATGTCCTTCTATACATCATGGTATCAAAAACGAATCAAAATTCAGGCTAGCTTGTAACTCCCCCAACTCTTACTTCCCAGCGTTCTTCGGATAACACAAATAATGTTTCCGTATAATTTTTGAGCGGATATCGTAATCCGAGCTTTCGGACATGGGCAAAACGGCGCCGTTTTTAAACAAAATTTTTATTTCATTTTTGGTGGTTGTGTACGCGCTGTTGGTTTCCGTACCGCTGAAAATCAGGTGGTCAATCATCTGTGCAGGAACTGCCGGGTCTTTCAAAACTTTGCGGCGAATAGCTTCTACATAATCCTTTTCAAAAGGATTGTTTTGCAGCTCAATTTTGAAAAGCCGCCGGTTGATGATGCTGTCGGAAAGGTAGGAAAGGAGTGGGTCTTCGTGGCTCATAAAAGCTTTCAGAGCGGAAAGGATGTCGTAATCGTCCAGTTGGGAAAAGTGTTCGAGAAGTTGGAGGCGTTTGTTGCCAAAATCTTCCCGCTTGAATTCCTTGTCCAAAAAATAGGCGAGGTTGGCAGAAACCGGCAACTGTTCTCCCCGGCCGACCAATTCTTTGGCCCGTTTTAGTGTCTTTATTAACATTTGCTCTGCGACGAGGACGGTTTTGTGCAAATAGACCTGCCAATACATCAGCCGGCGGGCGATGAGAAATTTTTCAATCGAATAGATGCCTTTTTCTTCCACCACCAATTCGTCCTCATAGACGGCAAGCATTTTGATGATACGGTGGTAGCCAATCACGCCTTCATGGACGCCGGTGAAAAAACTGTCGCGATTGAGGTAATCCATCCGGTCCATGTCCAATTGTCCGGAAATCAATTGGTGGAGGAATTTTTTGGGATATTGATTTTTGAAAATCTGAATCGCCAGGCTTAATTTTCCATCAAAAAATTCATTCATTTGCTCCATGAATAGAACCGACAATTCTTCGTGTTGCACATTGATGAGGCTTCGCTCCAAGGTGTGTGAAAAAGGGCCGTGCCCGATGTCGTGTAAAAGAATGGCGACGGAGACGGCCCGGGCTTCCTCTTCGGTAATTTCGACGCCTTTGGAGCGCAAGGCTTCGATGGCTTGGGTGACCAGGTGAAGCGCCCCCAGGGCATGGTGAAATCGCGTATGCAAAGCCCCCGGATAGACGTAATGGGTCAGGCTGAGTTGTTTGATTCTGCGCAATCGCTGAAACCAGGGATGCTCAATCAGGTCAAAAACGATGTGGAAGGGGATGGTCACAAACCCATAAACCGGGTCGTTGAAAATTTTCTTTTTGTTCATTATAGATGGTTTGTCGGTGCGAAGGTAGGAAGGTTTGTTGGGTTTGAAGGATTGTTGGTTTTGGAAAAATCAGCCGTCACACCGTCTTGCCGCCATGGCATCACTTCACCCTCCACGCAATAGAATTCATATAAAGTGGATAACTCCATTTTACTTCCAATGAATCTTTTTATCTTCATCCTTTCTGGGACAAATGAATCAAAGATAAAATTCGGAAAATCTATAAAAATCAAAAATCTACTTAAAAAGAAACCCGAATAATGAAAGCCATCATTCCCGTTGCCGGCGTCGGAACGAAATTGCGTCCTTTGACCTACACACAGCCCAAGCCTTTGATTCCTATTGCTGGCAAACCCATCATTTCGTTCATCATCGACAAATTGCAAAAATTGGGCATCCGGGATTTTGTTTTTGTCATTGGTTATCTGGGAGAAAAAATAAAGGATTACGTAGAGGAGGTTCATTCGGATATCAATATGGAGTTCGTTCATCAGGAGCAGCGCAAGGGTTCGGGCCATGCCATTTGGACGGCGCGGGAAACCATTAAAGGAGTAGACGAATTGGTCATTTTTTTTGGAGACACCATCATCGAGATGGATTTTCAGAAAATGGTCGAAACCCCTAACTCTTGCTTGGCCGTCAAGCAGGTAACCGAGCCGAGAGAGTTTGGGGTGGTGGAGTTTGATGAAAGCGGCTGCGTAGAACGGGTGATAGAAAAACCAAAAATTCCCATGTCAAATATGGCGATGGTGGGGTTCTATAAAATTAAAGAAGTGCAGGCATTGGTAGAGGCGCTGGAATTCAACATAAAAAACGACATCCGGACGGAGGAAGAATTTCCACTCACCGACGGGTTTCAACGAATGATTGAAAAAGGGATAAAATTCACGACACATAAAGTGAATAATTGGTTCGATTGCGGAAAACGGGAGGTACTGTTGAAAACCAACGCCATTTTTTTGGATAAAGAAGGCTATGCCTCTGAGCGTCTCCCCGATTTTTACAATTCCATCATCATCCATCCGGTCAGTATTGGTGAGCACTGTGAAATTAACAATTCCATTATCGGACCGCACGCCACCATTGGAAAACACGCCAAAATCAAGGAAGCAATCGTCCGGGACTCCATCATTGGCAATTACGCTTCGCTCAGTGAAGTGGTGCTAATGCACTCGGTAATTGGCAATGACACTTCTATCACCGGGCTGCGGCAAAGTTTGAATATTGGAGATAATACAGAGATTGATTTTAGTGGAAAAAACACCTAAGCGACAGTCACAAATCCTGGCATCCCGACCATTTGGTATTGCGCTTTCTTTGCGTGACTAGGGGTAACAACTATTTACCACAGTTGCTGGAAGAAAACCCTGCGCTGCACCTAGAAAAAAATATTGAAAGAGAGGATGAAAAAAAATTCTGCAGTTAATGCCTATTGACTTAAAATCACGTCATTGCTGGTTTTTAAATGCCTAACTCATTATTAAATCATTCCGAATCATTTTTTTTCAAATTTTGACTTACATTTGGGGGTACTTAAATTCTCCTTTCCCGTTAAAAATTGCTTAGTAAATCAAAAAGAAAGAGTCAAGCAGAATCCGCTCTTGTGGATTGATTTTCAAAACAAACTGACCATTTATGAAATGTACTTTTACCGGAATGATTCTTGAAATTAAGGGACGATTCTTGTGCTTCTTCTTCCTGTTATCTAGTTTTTTGTTTGCCCCGGCCTTATTGAGAGGGTTGACGATTGAAGGCAGCGAGGATGGGCTTTGTTTTTTAGCGGCAAACGAAACCCTTTTGAACTCCTCCCAATGCGAAGATGCCGGTTTTGAAAACTTTTTAGCCTGTGTTCCTCCGGCGAGTGTTGCCATCGACAATATTACTGCTTTTTCCGCAGATGTGAGCTGGCCCGCGGTTGAATTGGCGGTGGGCTATGTTATTGAATACGGCCCGGAAGGATTCGTCCCGGGATTTGGAATTGCACTTTCCATTGGAGCCACCGCCATTACGATTTCCGGCTTGAACGAAAATACCGGTTATGATTTGTATGTGGCTTCTGATTGTGGGGCCGACAGCAGCGAACCCATCGGACCCATTGCGTTTAAGACTAATTTCATCAATCCACCAAGCAGTTGCGATTATCGTTTGGAGTTGTTCGATTCCTTTGGCGATGGCTGGAACGGTGCTTCTTTGACTGTGACTTTGGCAGGTGGTTCGACGACATACACTCTGGGAAACGGAAGCGAAACAAACTTCACCTTTGAAGTTTTGGACGGCGTCCCCATTGTGCTCAATTATTCTCCGGGGACATTCGAAAACGAAGTTAGCTACAATTTGCTCAATTCCGATGGGGTTCTGCTTTTTCAGGATGGTCCTTTCCCATCTATCGGAGAAGTTTTCAATGATATTGCCACTTGCCCGGTTTGTCCGGCTCCCAATCCGAACTCTCTACTTTTCTTTCAGATAACAGATACCTCGGCTACGGTGGTTTTTTTGCCTTCTTCCGGCGCCGAAAACTATACCATCGAATATGGGCCTTCCGGCTTCCCCCCTGGCTACGGTTTGACGATTACAACTCCGGGGGTGGCGCAGAATTTGGTAGGGCTGAATCCCTGCGTCACTTACGATGTTTACGTGACAGCTACTTGTGGCGTGGATAGCACAAGTGCTACCGTTGGCCCGGCAAGTTTCACCACGGATTATGACTTTGGACCTCCAGGCGATAGCTGCATTTATACCCTCGAATTATTCAGCGATGGTGGGTTTGGCTGGAGTGGGGCTTCCGTCACAATCAGTGTCGGCGGGGCAGAGAGCAATTTTGAACTCTTGAATGGTTCAGAAGAAGTTTTTGAGGTCGTGACCTTCCAAAATGTGCCGGTCACGGTAACCTATAACTCGGGATTTTTTAACAGCGGCAATAGCTATGACCTTCTCGACCCGGATGGGAACCTCATTTTTTCAGACGGCCCAGACCCACAATCCGGTGAAGTATTCAATTTTATCTCCTGCCCCACCTGCCCATCCCCCGTTTCGGCGGTTGTGTATGATGTCAATGCCACCAACGCCATTATGAGATGGAAGCCAGACCCGAATGCAACCGATAGCATTTTTGTCATTGAATATGGCAGCTTGGGTTTTACCAGGGGAACTGGTACCATCCTCCATGAGTAGCCGTGCCAAATTGACGGTTCGCTTTTGAAACAATGCAATCAGCATAAAGGA
>CAZJYF010000256.1:0-5981 GCA_964549665.1 uncultured Saprospiraceae bacterium | reverse complement strand
CTTTAAACGTTACGGAAATCTTTTCTAACAGAACCAATTCCAATGACCGAAAAATCGACTTTAATTGATTCTGATATTTTCATAAGTATTTTAAGACAGGAAAAACCTACCTACGCAAATGCTAAAAAATACCTTCAACTTCACGGCAAATTTAAGATAAGTTGCCTGACTTATTTTGAATGTCTTAGAGGTTATAAAACGGTCCAAGCAACCAAAAAACTTAAAGCATTTCAGCAAATGCTTGCCATAACTGAGGTTTTGTATCTCAATGAAATGATTCTCAATCGTGCAAGTGAAATCTATGCCTTTCTCCATAAGCAAGGGCGATTAACCGGTGAATTTGATTTATTGATTGGAGTTACTGCCCTAGTAAATGATTGGAAGTTAACGACCAATAATGAAAGGCACTACTTGGCATTGAAAGATTTTTTCGGTTTAGAAATAGAAAATTGGTTGACCCTTACTTTGTAAAAAAAGGTACTTAAACCAACTTTAAACATGAAAGAAGAAATCATCGAACTCACCGAAGACGTTTCCGGTTCCCCACTTTACAGCGAAGACTTTGCTCCCGTTCCGAGAAGCCAACGCAATTGGAGCATGTGGAACATCGCCTCCATTTGGGTGGGCATGGCGGTTTGCATACCAACCTACATGCTCGCGAGCAGTCTGATTGAACAAGGCATGAATTGGTGGCAGGCCTTGCTTACCATTTTGCTGGGCAATGTCATCGTGCTCATCCCAATGGTTTTGAACGCCCATGTAGGCACGAAATACGGCATCCCGCTACCGGTGTTTTTTCGCCTGAACTTCGGAATCGATGGAGCCATTTTGGCCGCCCTGCTGCGGGGTTTGGTGGCCTGCGGCTGGTTTGGCATCCAAACATGGATAGGAGGTGCTGCCATTTATCAACTCCTTTTGGTCGTCATGCCCGGCTTATCGAACAGCCCTTACCTAGGCGACTTCATTGGACTCAATTTGGGGCAGCTTGGCTGCTTCCTTTTGTTCTGGTTGATGAACATGCTCATCATTTACAAAGGCATCGATTCCATCAAAAAACTGGAAACCTGGGCAGCGCCATTCCTACTCCTGATGGGTCTTTGCCTGCTAATTTGGGCGTGGAAGGAAGTCGGTTCCATGGGGAAAATTTTGGATGCTTCCTATCAACTCGCTGCAAAGGCCGACATCAACTTTTGGAAAATTTTCTGGCCCGGACTTACCGCCATGGTCGGTTTTTGGGCTACCCTGTCTTTAAATATCCCCGATTTTACCCGTTACGCCAAAACACAAAAAGACCAAATCGTCGGGCAGGCTATCGGACTTCCCGGCACGATGGTATTGTACTCCTTCATCGGCATTGCCGTTACCAGTGCCACTGTGCTGATTTTTGGCGAAGCCATTTGGGATCCCGTCGCCTTGTTGGGAAAATTCGACTCCCCTTTGATTGTCATCATTTCAATGATTGGGTTGACGATTGCCACCATTTCCACCAACATCGCCGCCAATGTGGTCGCCCCTGCCAACAGCTTCGCCAACATCAAACCGAGCAAAATTAGCTTCCGAACGGGGGGCTACATCACCGGCGTCATTGGCATCCTGATTTTTCCATGGAAACTGATGGCCGACCCGCACGGCTATATTTTTACCTGGCTCATCGCCTATTCTGCATTGCTGGGCGCGCTGGCGGGCATTATGATTTGCGACTACTACGTCATCCGCAAAACACAATTGGATTTGCCG
The DNA here is from genome assembly GCA_964549665.1 of uncultured Saprospiraceae bacterium. Taxonomy (GTDB): domain Bacteria; phylum Bacteroidota; class Bacteroidia; order Chitinophagales; family Saprospiraceae; genus CAZJYF01. The sequence goes on along the minus strand of CAZJYF010000256.1, from coordinate 4,244 downwards.
CAGCTTTTCAAAGAAAACGGCATCTACAAAGGTTGGAACAGCAAAGCATGGATTGCTTTTGTGCTGAGCATTTTGCCCGTCTTGCCGGGCTTTCTCGGCACGGTTGGGGTATTTTCTAAAGAAAGCATCGGCGCTTTCTGGATGGATTTGTATTCCTATGCCTGGTTTGTGACTTTCTTTCTATCGTTTGGAGTGTATTGGGTTTTGAAGAGAAGGAGCTGAGATTGTTTCGATTTTTCGGCTGAATACATTTTTCGCGAAAGAAAAAACCGTAATTTTATCTCTTACCTAATTTTGTTATGTTTGCAGCATGCTTTCAAAATACCTCATCCTCTCACTCTACTTCTTGGTGCTGTTCCTCATCGGCTACCTCTCCTCGAGAAAAATTAAAGACATCAAAGACTACTACGTCGGAGGCAAAAAACTCGGCTTCTGGGTCGTCGCTTTTTCCACCCGGGCGACGGGGGAATCCGCATGGCTGCTGTTGGGGCTAACCGGGCTTGGGGCAATGGTCGGTATCAGCGGTTATTGGGTCGTGTTGGGCGAAATTTTAGGCGTTGGCATCGCCTGGTTTTTGATGGCAAAACGGTTCAAACGGCTTTCCGATAAATACGATTCAATCACTATTCCCGATTATCTGGTGAGCCGTTTTCGGAGCAAATCGCATTTGTTGCGCACCATTGCATCGACTGCCCTTTCGGTTTTCATAATCATCTATGTAAGCGCTCAAATCGATGCAACCGGTTCTGCTTTTGAAAGTTTTTTTCAGTGGAATTATTACACCGGTGCGCTGACTGGTTTCGCCATCGTGGTGATTTACATTTTTTTCGGTGGTTTCATCGCCGTTGCCTGGTCCGATTTTTTTCAGGGGTCTTTGATGTTTTTGGGATTGATAGCTTTGCCGTTGGTCGCTCTTTTTACCTTAAATGCCGGCACTTCTCTTTCCGAAGGATTATCTGAAATTGACCCTTCGCTCCTGAATATTTGGGGGAAAGGGGGCTTGAATGCCCTGAATATTGCCACCATTCTGGGCTACGCGTTTATCGGTTTGGGATTCATGGGGTCGCCACAGATTTTTGTTCGCTTCATGTCGATAAAAAACAAATCGGAAATAGACAAAGGGCGCTGGGTGGCAGTCGTTTACACCTTGTTGACAGATATTGCCGCCGTTAGTATCGGCATTATCGGTCGGTATATTTTTACGGATGCAGGCATGGAACCCGAAGCCATTTTGGGAAATAACGGACAGGAGGTGCTGACCCATTTGGTTGACAAAGTGATGCCCGCTTTTATCGTCGGAATTTACATCGCCGTGGTGCTTGCCGCCATCATGTCCACGGTCGATTCCCTACTCGTCGTTGCTTCCAGTGCCATCATCCGCGATTTTTATCAACAAATTTTTCATCCGGATGTGAAAGTTGAAAAACTCACCGGTCTCTCAAGGTTAGTGACCCTTTTGATGGCTTTGGCGGCGTTGACCCTTGCGATTACCATGGCCATTACTACGCCGGAACGAACCATCTTTTGGTTCGTAATTTTTGGTTGGTCGGGCATAGCCGCTACCTTTTGCCCGGTCATAATTCTATCTCTTTCATGGAAATCTTATACTGAAGCAGGGGCCATAGCTTCCATGGTTGTCGGTTTCGTAAGCATTCCGTTTTTCAAATTCGTGGTTCCCAGTCTAGAAGGAATCGGTGTCTATTTTGATAAAATTGCCGAATTGGGGCCTTCTTTTTTGCTGGCAATGCTGGCTGGATTTGTCGTCAGCAAATGGAAGCCCAACCCAGAATTGAGTAGGTTGGCAGAGGCGGATTTTAAGGAATGAAAAACTAAGTCAAGCAGGTTTCTTGAAAACATCCTTTGCCGAAAGTGCAAAGTCAGGTAAAACGGGTGCTGCCGAACACAATTTTTCGCCCGAACAAATGCACATGGTTTCTCCGCGATAAACGTGAACTTCTTCCAATTCAGGAAAGATTTGCCACACGACTTTCACATTAGCATCCCGGTAATTTTTCATTTTTCTCTGCAAAGTATTTACGACATCTTTTGTCGAAATGACTTCAATGACAAATTCGGGTACTTGATTATTTCCATTGTCAATATTTGCCAATTGCTCATCTGAAAAATAGGCAATATCAGGACGCCGATGAATTTTTTCCAGAAAAAAAGTATCTGTTTCGGGCATCAGGGAACCCGATACTTTTTTCATCATTTTCAATCCATAAAAAAAATCAAGGAGGTTAGTTGCGATTCGAATTTGGTATTGGTTCCTTACGCGTTTTGTTTTCTCGACAAAACCATCCACCCACTCGTATTTCCAGCTATCCTCCCGAAGGAGATACTTTCGTTCAAACTGTTCCCACGAAACGCGACGAGGCCTTCGAACTCTGGCAAACGGGGGATTTGTTTTTTTTGAAATTGCTGTTGCAGGCATGTTTCTGATTTCTTACAAAGATAATCTTTTCCTAAAGGAAAAAGGTGATTTTTTTGGTAGCTAAATAAAAAAACAGGAATTTGGTCGGGAACTAATTTTTTTTCAAAATAATTACCACCAAGCAATCATGTCAATACTAATTAAAAACGGAAAAATCATCACCGCCTCCGATACCTACACCGCTGACATCTACATCGAAGGGGAAACCATTCACACCATCGGAAAAAACCTGGAAGTTCAGGCGGACCAAACAATCGACGCATCCGGAAAGGTCGTGCTGCCCGGCGGCATTGACCCCCACGTCCATCTCGAAATGCCCTTCATGGGCACTTTTTCGAGCGATACGCACGAAACGGGAACCCTGGCAGCCCTCCACGGTGGCACCACGATGGTCATCGATTTCATCCTCCAAACGCAGGGAAAATCGCTTTACCACGCCCTGGAAACCTGGCAAGCGCGCGCCACCGGCAATACTTTCGGCGACTATTCTTTCCACATGGCTGTGACTGATTTTAATGAAAACACCCGTCAGGAAATCTCACAAATGATTGAAAAAGAAGGTATTACGTCTTTCAAAACCTTCATGGCCTACAAAGGCGCCCTGATGATTGACGACGGCCAAATGGTAGATTTGATGCAAGAGGTGAAAGAACGAGGAGGCATGGTGACAGTGCATGCTACCAATGGCGATATGATAGACAAGCTGATTGCGAAACATCGGTCGGAAGGCAAGTTGTCGCCGCTGTACCACTACCTATCGCAACCCGAAATTACAGAATCAGAAGCCTCGGGCCGCTTTGTGGATATGGCTTATTACACCGATGTTCCATCCTATATCGTCCACCTGACATGCGAGGGAGCGATGAATCAGGTTCGCCGGGCTACACAACGGAACCAAAAAGTGTTCGTGGAGACCTGTATTCAATATTTGATTTTAGATGCTTCGTTGTACGAAAAAGATTTTGAAGGCGCCAAGTGGGTGATGAGTCCGCCCCTGCGACAAAAGAAAGACCAGGAAACCCTTTGGGCTGCTATCAATCAGGGTTTGGTTCAAGTTGTCGCTACCGACCACTGCCCCTTCCGCGGAGAGCAAAAATTGATGGGAAGAGAGGACTTTTCCAAAATCCCCAACGGCCATCCGGCCATCGAACACCGCATGGAATTGCTGTGGTCGGAAGGGGTGATGAAAGAGCGCATCAGCGCCAACAAGTATGTAGAAGTGACGGCTACCAACCCGGCCAAAATTTTCGGGATGTACCCCAAAAAGGGCTGTATCGCCGTTGGTTCCGATGCCGATTTAGTCATCTTCGACCCGGATGAGAAGCATAGCCTTTCTGCCCAAACCCACCACATGAATGTAGATTATTCCGCTTACGAGGGATGGAAAGTAATCGGCAAATGCAAGACGGTTTTACTGCGGGGAAAAGTGGCAATTGATGGAGGTAAGGTTTTGATTGAGAAGGGGTATGGGCAGTTTGTGAAACGGGAGAAAGTGTCGAAAGTAGTTTGATGCCAAAAAACTTTTCATTCGGTTTAAATTATGACGGCCATCGAAAAACAAATCATTGAGTCCTGGTGTATCCACAATGGATTAATGCTCAAAGTGATTGCCACTATTCCGGAAGAAGCCCTCCAATCCACTTTGAGTACCCGCGGGGGCAGAGACATCGCCCGGCAGTTGGCACATTTGCACATGGTCCGGGTTTGGCGGTTGAAATCATTCGCCAGAAAATCTTCATTGAAATTGACGGAGTTTGATAAAAAAGAAAGCCCTGGAAAAGAAAAATTGCTCGAAGCCTTTGAGCAATCG
>CAZJYF010000255.1:0-5988 GCA_964549665.1 uncultured Saprospiraceae bacterium | reverse complement strand
TCTCCATTTGTTTTTTGAACAAATGTACGACTTATTTTATTACAAACACTTAGTTAGTCAAGCTAGATTTTTGACGGTAGATGAGAGACAATTTTTTCTTTTTGAGATTAAAAATCACAGATTGGTAGAAATTTAAATGGGGCACAAAAATTCGTGAAAGTATTTTGTCTAAAGTCCTACACCAAAAGTCTATGGTAATAAAGAACTTTAAAAGTATGGTTTCAAATCGCTGGTTTAGATTTATCAAGTCGCTTTAATGGAATCTTAACGTTTTCTCGTTTTGGCCTTTTCGAGCCACTCTGAAAACCATTTGTCAAAACAGGACATCTTCAATCCAATTCCGCCAACTCCAGCCACCGCAGTTCTTTTTCTTCCAGTTTTTTATTGAGTTTACCTAGTTCAACCGACAGTTTTCCAATTTCTTCGGAAGTGATGCCAGGCTTGGAAAAGCGCTCGTGAATGCCCACTTTTTGCTCTTCCAGTTTGCCGATTTCTTTCTCCAACCGTTTCATTTCCTTGCGCTCATCGAATGACAGACCGGAAGCACTTTTTCTGGGTTTCGGCTCGATGTTTTTTTGTTTTGGCTGCGTTTTGCGTTCGTGGCTTCGCGCTGCCAGGTCTTTTTCGCGCATGTAATTGCGGTAGGCCAAATGATTGCCGTTGAAATCCTTTATACTGCCTTCTCCTTCAAAAATGAATAGATGATCCACCAGTTTGTCAACAAAATAGCGGTCGTGGGAAACAATGATGATGCAGCCCGGAAAGCCGGACAGCCATTCTTCCAGCATATTTAGGGTGATGATATCGAGGTCGTTGGTAGGTTCGTCGAGGATGAGAAAATTGGGATTTTTCATTAAAACGGAAAGCAAATACAGTCGTCTCCGTTCCCCACCACTGAGTTGGGAGACATATACCTGCTGTTGTGTCCGCGTAAAGAGGAAACGCTCCAATAATTGGGAGGCGGTGAGTTTTTGCCCCTTTTCAAGGGGTATATATTCGGCAATATCCCGGACGACATCGATGACCCGTTTGTCCTCTTTGAGTTGGATGCCATCCTGGGAATAGTAGCCAAATTCTACCGTTGTGCCAACGACCACCTTCCCGCTGTCTGGTCTAATTTCTTTGGTGAGCATTTTCAAAAAGGTCGTCTTCCCTATGCCGTTCTTTCCCACGATGCCAACCCGTTCTCGCTTTTTGAACTTGTAATTGAAATCCGCCACAATTTTTAAATCGTCGAAACGCTTGCTGATGTAATGACATTCGAGAATTTTACTGCCCAGACGGCTTCCCTTGATATCGATTTGAATATCCTGATTGCTTGGTCGTTTCGAGCTTGCTTCTTTGATTTCGAAAAATTTATCCACGCGGGCTTTAGCTTTTGTGCCGCGCGCTTTGGGCATCCGTCTAATCCATTCCAATTCCTTTTTAAACAACTTTCGGTTCTTATCCAAAACGGTAGATTCATTTTCGTGCCGCATCGCTCTTTTTTCCAGAAAATCGGAATAATTGCCCGAATAGCGATACAGCTTGCCATTTTCGAGTTCTAGGATTTGAGTGCAAATCCTTTCCAGGAAATACCGATCGTGCGTCACCATGAAAATGGTCAACTTAGCCCGTTGGAGGTAGTTCTCCAACCATTCAATCATGTCCATATCGAGGTGGTTGGTCGGCTCGTCGAGGAGGAGAAATTCGGGTTCTTCGATGAGGAGTTTTGCCAGGGCGAGGCGTTTTTTCTGCCCGCCCGAAAGGGTGCGAATGGTTTGGTCGAGTTGGGTGATGTTCAGTTTGAAAAGAATTTCTTTAATTTTCGCTTCAAAATCCCAGGCTTTCAAGTCTTCCATTTTTGCAAGGGCAGCTTGCATCTTTTGTTCTTTGTCCGGCCAAAGCAGGGCCTCTTCGTATTGCTTGATAGCCTGAATTAATTCGTTTTCAGAATCAAAAACCGCTTCCAGCACACTGTGTTCTTCAAAGAAATCCGGGTCCTGCAAGAGGTAGCCGATTCGCAAGTTTTTTCTCAGCATCACTTTAGCCGTTTCGCCTTCTGCAGCTTCGATGCCGGAAATAACTTTTAGAAGCGTGGTTTTCCCGGTTCCGTTTTTTGCAACGATAGCGACCTTCTGTCCTTTGCTAATTTGGAGATTGATATTTTGGAAAAGGACTTTTTCGCCGTAGGTCTTGCTAATGTTTTCCAGTGTAAGGTAATTCACGAGCCTTGTTTTCCTTTTTTTAATGATCAAATAAAAAAGACCTTCCAAAAATAGTATTCGGAAGGTCTTTTTTCAAAAACAATTGAAGGGACTATTGCAAATGGAGCATATCTCGCATGATATTCAGGGTTTCTGCCAGATACACATCTTTTTTTACATTTTTTATCCAGTCTTCGTTTCGCGCTTTTTTGGATTCATCCGCTTCTATGCCGGCTAGGTCAACCTCAGGGTTGATTACACCTGCAACTACTTCTTTGTCGAATAGTTTCTTGAATGCTTCTCCCTCTTTTTCCAACTGTTTTTCTTCCTTTTGAAAAACTTCGAGATTCAGAGGGTATTCGCTATCATCTTGTACTTTTTTTCGGCGTTTGGCATCTTCCAGAATGCTTTGGAAGACCTCATCATTTTGCACCCTGGCAGCGCTAAGTCCTTCAATTTTGTCCAAATTAGATAAAGAAAAGACATTTTGCTTATAGCGTACCGGTTCAATTTCTGTCCATTTCAAGGGATGATCTTCCTCCTTTTCACCTGTTTTAAGATAGAAGTAACTATCCGGCAAAATGATATCAGGCGTGACGCCTTTTAGCTGGGTGGAACCGCCATTTACGCGGTAGAATTTTTGCACGGTCAATTTGATTTCACCCAAAGGTTTTAATTGGCTGTTGCCCCGCACCGTCCGGTCGAGGTCGAAGAATCGTTGAACGGTTCCCTTTCCAAAAGTAGAGTTTCCCGTGCCGACGATGATGGCTCTGCCATAATCCTGCAAGGCAGCAGCCAAAATTTCAGAAGCAGAAGCGCTGAAAGAATTAACCATTACAATTAGAGGACCGTCGTATTGAACGCTTGGGTCTTCATCTTCCAATACTTCCGGTTTTCTTCCCCTCGATTTCACCTGAACAATGGGGCCTTCCTCAATGAAAAAGCCGCTCATTTTTACGACATCTCTCAAAGATCCTCCACCGTTGTTGCGCAAATCGAGAATAATGCCGTTGACATTTTCAGCTTGCAGTTTTTCAAGCTCAACAGCGATATCGCTGGAGCAAAACCTGCCCTTGGGATTTCTAAAATCGGCATAAAAACGCGGCAGCCGGATGTAACCTATTTTTTCTTTTCCGGCGGTTTCCAAAAGAAGAGATTTGGCAAAGCCTTCTTCCAAAATGACCACATCCCTCGTGATGGTGATGTCTTTTGTGGTTCCATCCTGCTTCTTTACCTGCAGAGTCACTTTCGTGCCGGGTTTTCCACGTATTAATTGAACCACATCATTGAGAACCATGCCGGTAATGTCCTTTTCTTCTCCTTCTCCCTGGGTGACTTTTAGGATTTTATCATCCTTTTCCAATTCACCTTCCTTCCAGGCAGGGCCGCCTACCACCACTTCTGTCACTTTGGTGAAATCTCCGTCGGTTTGCAATCGGGCACCAATGCCTTCCAATCTGCCGGACATGCTGATATCGAAGTTTTGCTTGTCAATCGGTTCGAAATATCCGGTATGAGGGTCAAAAATATTCGTGATGGCATTTAGGTAGGTGCTCAGGAAGTCTGTGCGTTTGCGTTTGTGAAGGCGATTGTACCATTCGTCCCAGGTTTTCAAGACGCCCTTCCTCGCATCTTCTTCCAATTGTGCCAAGGTTTTATCTTTGAATTCCTCTTCTCCTTTTTCTTTCTTCTCCAACTTTTCTTCCATTCGGGTCATGGTTTGGTACTTCATCATCTTGCGCCAATATTCTTTCAGGGAGGCATCGTTTTCGGCAAAAGACATTTTCTCTCCATTCACTTCAATCGTTTCATCTTTTGAAAAATCGAAAGGTTTTGACAGGAATTCCCGGTAGTATGCTTGGGTTTTGTCTATTCCGGCATTTATCAAGCGGATAGAAAGACTCAAAAATTCATAAGTGCCTGCGTTGGCTTCATCATCGATTTGGTATTTAAAAGCTTCCAGTTGTTTTACATCCTGTTGTGTCAGCCACCTTCGCCCCCCATCCAAACGGTCAAGGTAGAGGTCATAAACTTCTGCCGAGAAATCGTCATTTATTTCTTGGGGTTGGTAATGGTAATAGTTCAAGCCAGTCAGTATGGAATGCATTAAAACGGCTTCTTTTTCTGCATTGTCAATGGGTGGATAAAAGGCTGCAATAAACAGCCCCACCACAGCCAAAGAGAAGAAAATCGGAACTTTTAATTTCATAACTGTCTGATTAATACGTCACCCGGAATAATTTTTAAATGGACAACAACAAAATTATACCGGCGGGAATTTTTCCAACACGGGAAATTTATTTGCAATGTGACAACTTTTACCGTGCCGGAAATATATTACTTTTTGAAAATGGAACTAGCCATTTTTAGGCTATCTCAAATATTAGAAACTAAGAATAGGGGAGATGCAAATTAAGATATTCATTTATCCACGACCACTTTTTTCCCCACATTGAAAATAATTAATCCTTGCCAAAGGTACATAACCAGATTTCCTAACGCAAATTCGCTGATAAAAATACTTCTTTTCGTAAAATTGTTTGACCACAAACTATGCCAGCCGATACTTTAACCCTTTTTAACGGTCTTGCTTATTACGCGGTTCCCGCAACAGAGTAACTAATTCACGATAGAGAATTGGTGCTGTCTGAGGTCCTAACGAATTAATTTCGCCGTAAGGGGATTCTTCTAAATCATAGAGAAAGGGCTCTTTTTCATCCCACTCACTCTTTGGAATGGCGTAGCCAATCAAGTCGTTGGACAAGCCCATGACAAATTTGTAGCGTGCGCTCATTAATTTCCGCAAAGGGGGCACTTCTTGTGGAGCAAGAGAAAAATCCTGCCCTTGAGGGGCTTCAATGCCCCCGTTGACGATTTCAGGATAAATTTCAGCGGGGTGGTGGAGAAATTGTGCAGGTCCCAATTGCCAAAGACAAACTTCCGTTCGAATTTTCATCCAGGCGGAAAGCCCCCTGTTCAGGACGTGCAAAACGGCAGCTAGGCGATAGAGTTTATTATCCATTGGGATGTCAAAGGTTTTTGCCCGCAGGCTGATGGAAGATTTGGAAAACTCTTCCAAAGTTGGATCCTCCAAGGCGTCCAAAGCAAGCTGGGCGAGGCGGTGCCCCTGTGCCTCTATCTTATCAAAAGAAGGAGCAGTGAAGAGGGTATCCTTAAAAAGAGCGCTGATTCCAAATTCAGGTGAGGTAGTCATTAATCCACCGATAGAACCGTTGGCATAAATGGCAACACCGCCCAGCCCGGGTGTTACCAAAGAATCTCCATCATAAATCCCATTCTCTACGCCATCCCGGACGTAGTTCGGGAAATCTGAACTAATCAGGAGGTTCTTATTCCCGAGTGTTTCGGGATGATTCGCCCAGGCGATGAGTGTGCCTAAAGTTGTATCCGATTCTAAATCAATGACTTGCATAAGCCTTAAGCCAGCATCAAGCACAATAGGTTTGCGTGCATCCATCACCAAATCCTTAGCGCCCTCCAGGTCCTGGGCAAAACGAATTTTTGCCGGGCGGAGGTTTTTGGCGGCTTTTACAACCGCTGCTGCCGTTCTTTTTTGCACCCAGGTTCTGTATTCTTTATTGACCCCGTTTTTAAAATGGCTCTCTCCCCACAAGCCGACCAAATCAGGTGCTTCGTGTGTGTGCGTACTACTTATAATGATGTAATCAACGTCCAAATCTTTGGGTATAAGCTTCCGCACCTGAATGACCTCATCTCCTCCATATCCGATAGCATCCACTACTACCCAAGCCAACCGGGTAGTGCCATCATCCAATACCAT
>CAZJYF010000254.1:0-6030 GCA_964549665.1 uncultured Saprospiraceae bacterium | reverse complement strand
TATAATCTCAACGGTGGCGGATGAACACGAGGGAACCAAATCATTGTCCAAAACGGAGATAATAATGGGGGTGTTCAGGAGGGTGCTAATAGTGTCATCATTTGCTGTGGGAAAATCCTGGTTCGAGCAAGGTCCTCCGTTTTCCACAACCGTAATAATGAATTGGGTGGTATCGCAGACCAAAAATAAATCACATATTACAATGCAAGCCGTGTCGGTTCCTGGGGAAAGACTTTCGGCATCCACGCATAAAGTTACGTCATTAATGGAAAAATTAACCGAATTACCGGATAAATCATTACAAGAATTTATAATTTGAAAAACCTCTCCTGCCAATTCCGTATTGTCCAGGCAGTAGGTTTTATTTTGGCCTAAGGTTAGGGTGTCAACAATTATACCAGTCTCGGGTCGAATGACGCTAACCTTGAAAAAGGTGCTATCCACATTTCCGAACTCGTCTCTTAGCAAAAAGCAGGCTTCCTCCTGCCCCACCTCGATTCCGGAATACGTCACGCAGTAGGTTGTGCTATTAAATTCATAATCCACGCTGATTCCAGAATTATCGGGGCACAGGTTTTCAATGGAAGCAACTCGTCCCGGCAGTTGCGTCGTATCCAGGCAAACGGTGCGTGAAAAGTTGATCAAGATAGTATCGACAATGGTTTCTGAAGGGCGGTCGCAAACAGAATTATCCACCGTGATAATCAGGGTGGTTGTATCGCAAAAGCCCAAGTCGTCACAAAGCACTATGCAGGCAGTATCCTGACCGAGGCATTGCGTCCCCTGGTATTTAACACAATAGTTGGTTTCATCGAGCGTAAAGGTCACAAAAGCGCCAGATTGGTCGGGACAGATGTTCTCCATACTCGTAATATTGCCCGGCAATTCTGTCAAATCCAAACAATAAGCATAAGGAGCCTCATTGGCGGTGATCGTATCGTAAAAAGTAAAAGGCTCTGGCGCCAACAAACATTTCACAACGATTATCGCCGTATCGCTGCAACTATTGACCGAATCATTGACAATCAATTCGTGCATTCCCACTTCAAAACTCAATTGGGTTCCCAGCGGGTCGAGCCCGAAATTCAGACCAATAATGGACGGCGTGTTGTTGACCAGGGCAGTAATAGCCATATCGCTGTATGCGAAGCCAGGAGTGCCTCCCGTAATCATCAGCGAAGCCGGAATATGTATCCATTTGCCAAGCGGATCCCAAACATTCATGGAATCGACCAGTTCGTCGATGGTATTGAACTGAACCGAAAAAACCGTTCCATTGACCATCCAGGAATCTAATCTGTAAGGTCCCATATTGCCCAAACCAAAAAGGGTATTGTAAGTATAGGTGATGACGGTATCAAAATTGCATCCTCCAATGCTACCCGCATAAGGTTGTCCGTCGTGAAGCAGTTCTAAATCAGGCAGGTTGCTGAGTGGAATTCCGACACAAACATCCGCTGGTGCATCGCAATTGTAAATTTTAACTATAATCGTATCTGCGTCGAATATATGATGGGCCTTCAAAAGGGTCGTTCCCAGAAAAAAAATAAGAATGCAACAAAGTATGGATACTTTATTCATGGGATGAGGGATTTTTAATTATTGTTGGTTATGGTTGATTGCCCATTATTATGGAATTTAATTTTAATCAATTGAAACTCAATGGATTAAAAAGAGATTTTCAACCATCAACAATGTGTAAATTCGGATGTACTGACTGGAAGATGTCTGTTAGGTTCAGTGCCGTTCTAGAATTGTGGACTCGAACACTTATTACTCTTTTTTATTATATTTTCATATAAACAATTTCAATATACCTAAAATCATGCCAATTGCATTAAATTTTTCAACATATGAAATTCGGTCTAATTTGACTATGCTCGCTCGTCTCTCCGCCTTTACTTGCAATCAAGTTTTGAAATTTCAGGTTTTCTCTCTCTCCCCTGATTTGCTAAACTTGGAAAATTGAATAAGGCTGGATTCCTGCATTCCCAATGAAAGGTCAATTTAAAAAGGCGGAAAAGCTGGACGGCAATGATTTCGAAGTCAGTATAACTACATTTATTGCGAAAGCAAGGGAAATTTCTTAAAGATGGCGAGGGTAAAACAAGACCCGCTCATTTCGAACCAACTGCTCGTGGCAACTTGAAATTGCCCAACGAAATAAGGTGTTGGACTCCAGTCCTACATTTTGGTAAAGTTCTTTTGCAATCTATAGGGCAGGACAGGAGTCCTGCGCCATGGTTCGTGTATTAGCACAGCTAATAACGAGTAGCAAGGTTGGTTCCAGCTGGGAATTCCTTAGAGATGGCGAGGGTAAAACCAGACCGAATCACCAATGGCAAGCCCTCAAACCTAATTATTTGCAGTATCGGGAGGGTCAAAATCCAAACAACTACTCAGTCTTCAGAAAAGTGTTTTAACATGACCCGATAGGTGGAAAAAACATTGCTCTTGGAGATGAACCCCAAATATTTTCCGTTGTCAACAACGGGAATATTATAATAACCTGACTCCTGCAGTTTATTGGCCATGGTATCCATAGAATCATTCAGCCCAACGATAATATCGGGAATATGCATCAAATCCTCTACTTTTACTTTGTCGTAACAGGCTGAATTGAACATTTTTTTTCGAATGCGATTGAGGGTGATGACCCCTTCCAACTTATCGTCTTTTCCCAACACGGGAAAAATGTTCCGCGACGACTTAGCCACTACCTTGACCAAATCCCCAAGGGTATCATCTTTTTTGACGGGAAGGAAATTTGTCTCAATCACATCTTTTATATCCATCATTTTCAGAATGTTTTGGTCGGGGTTGTGGGTCATTAATTGCCCCCGCTTGGCAAGCTGAATCGTGTAGATGGAATTGTTTTGAAAGACCATGACCGTCGAGTAAGCAAAAATGGAAACGATCATCAAAGGGATGAACATCTCATAGCCGCCGGTTATGTCCCCTATTAGAAAAATCGCAGTTAGAGGCGCGTGCAAATTAGCCGCTATCAGTCCTGCCATTCCAGCGAAAGCAAAATTGCTGTTGTTAATGTTCCCCAATCCGAAATAGTTGATAGTTACAGCAAACAATAAGCCCAAATGACTCCCAAGAAAAAGAGAAGGAGCAAATATCCCCCCTATCCCTCCTGCACCGAAGGTAAGGGAAGTGGCTATAACTTTAAAAAAGATAATCAGGGCAATTAAACCAATGACAATCAGCATGTTGTCTTGGAAAGAAAACAAAAAAGTGTTGTCAAACAGGTGGGAATAATTCCCAGCTAAACTATCATTTATCTGCTCATACCCCTCCCCATACAAAACGGGAAAAAGAAAAATGATCACACCCAACATTGTTCCACCCATAAAGAGACGCTTCCATACATTGGTCACTATATCACATTTGTGGGTAATGAACATGTAGGCCTTTGTAAAATAGAGTGCCACAAAACCGGAAAGAATTCCAAGGAAAATGTAGTAAAAAATGTCGGAAATATTGAAAGGTTCGACGATATGGAAGGGGTACAAAACATTAAAACCCAAAAACATCTTGGAAGTTAATGTAGCTGTAACGGAAGCCAAAAGCAATGGAATTACCGAAGCCAAGGTCATATCAATCATAATCACCTCGAGGGCAAAAACGACCCCGGCAATTGGGGCTTTAAAAATGGCAGCCATCGCTGCAGCAGAAGCTGCACCGAGAAGAAGAATGAGCTGTTTGTATTCCAAATGCAATAGTTTCCCTAGGTTCGAACCAATTGCAGCCCCAGTGGCGACAGCCGGCCCTTCCAAGCCTACCGAGCCCCCGAAGCCAACGGTAACGGCGCTCGTAATAATCGAAGAAAACATATTGTGTTGCCTTATTTCACCGTGTGTTTTCGACAAGGCAAATAAAACGGTGGGAATACCATGCCCCACCCTGCGGCGGAGAATATATTTGATGAAAACAATGGTTAGAAATATCCCTATAATTGGCAGCAGAAAGAACAAATAATGAACGTAATGGTCAACAATATGAAAAGTAAGAATTTTTTCGACAAAATGAACACCAGACTTAATGGCTACAGCAACCAGACCTGCTAAAAACCCGATAATTAAACTGAGCAAGTTGATATAATTCTTAGGGCTGATATGATTGGCCCCCCACCTCAATATCCGTTTTAGTATTATTCTGATTTTTCTAGCCATACCTCAAATTAAGCAACTCAAAATGTAAGCCAAAGGCATTCCGAAGTCGATAATTTTGTTGGAAAAACTCCTAAATGGATTTAACAGAAATTTTGTTAAAATAAAATCGCGAATGTAAGGCAATTCGGATGTAAAAAGGTATTTGTGGATTTTTTTTTTGCGGGAGCAAGATGGAAGGGTTCCAAGCAGAAAATGCTCTACTTTAGCAGCAAATAAAAAAGTCGGAAGGAGCGGTTGTTCTGACTTAATTATTGGAAATTCCAGACAATCGCTCCTTCCTTTTTTTGAGGCCTTAACAGCCTATTGTTCTACGATTATTTTTCTATGCCAAATGGCGTCCCCTGTCCTGATTTCTGCAATATACACGCCCGTTGGCAGCGCACCAACATCCAATTCGTTGTCGCCTTTTTGAAGGTGGAGCGAAGAATAGGTTCTGCCATTCAAGTCGTACAGAACGAGTTCTCCTTCCGCGGGTATTTCTTTGACAAACAAGTTGTTTTGCACTGGGTTCGGATAAATTTTGAAGGGCGCAGGGGCAGAAGCTTCTGTCGTAGCCGTGGCGATGTCGATCCGTTGGAAGATGGTAAAGAAAAAAATGCTGGTAGTAACCGCCGGGGCTACGCATTCAAAATGACTTGCATTGGGATTCATGTTGAAAGCCCCTACATCGGGGGCACCATTGGCATTCATCACCGAATCAGCTAATATACTATTTTCAAACGGTACTTGTTCGTCGGCGCCACAATAATACATGCGAGTAGGGGCCTGGGGCGTCCAGTTGAATACATCGTTGTCCCGAAGGTCAACATTGATTGGGTCATTGGGGTCATTTTTAACGGCATCTATCCTATCATTTTGAAACATGAAAACCGGGATGGAGGCCCCTTCGTTTTCTACCAATTTGTCAATCAATTGTGTATTCAAATCATCTAAATCAATCATCCCGTCAAAATATTGCTGGATGGCAGGTACGTAGGCCGGCTTGAAGATGTCCTCAAGGGTGTTGAAAACATTCCCATAAACCGTTTCATAGGACAACATGGTATTCGGAAGATAACTGGGGGTAAAATACTCTTCTTCTCTAAGAATCAAATCTCTCATCACCCCGGAAATACTGTAGGGTCCAGACATCGGGGTAGCTGCAGTCACCACAAATTCATCACTCAAATTGGTCTCCAGTTCGCGAAACAAAGCCATGGCAGCGTGCCCCCCCTGCGAATAGCCGGTTACGAAAACCTGCTCGTTTATGAAAACATCGTTATTGGCTGCAAATTCTTTGGCCGCCCGCATCATATCGACCGCTGCCGAAGCTTCACTCGCCGAGTGCATGTAAGGATGGAAACCCCTCGAATCTCCCAAACCAAGATAATCAGGCGTCACAGAAACATAACCCATGCCCCCGTAAATGACCGTTATTTCCCAACCTCCCTGCAGGTTAGATGGCACATCGGCTCTTGAAGCCACCGTCCCGTGTTGATAACACAACAAGGGATACACTTTCGACAAATCATCCGGGATGGCAAGCAAACCCGAAGCAGTATCCTGCACCCCATGTACATCCAAAGTGGCATAGTTCAGTTTATAATAATCAACCCCGTTTTTGAAAATATTGACATTGAACTCACTTGTCAATTCCTCCTTCGATTTGCTGCCGAGGAAGGTACTACTAATAAGGTTCTGACTAAATGCCGAAAATTGAACAGTAAGACAAAGAAAGAGAAGCGTTGTAATAAATTTCATATTTCAATTTGATAAAGGTTAAAAAAAGTGATACATGGCATAAGGTACAAAGCTTTCTACGAAAAGAAATATTTTTTTTGGAATTCGTTGTTACAAAGACCTTCCCTAA
>CAZJYF010000253.1:0-6038 GCA_964549665.1 uncultured Saprospiraceae bacterium | reverse complement strand
CTGTCAGAAATTGCGGGAGAAGAAGAAAAGTATTCTTCAGTGCCTCCGGTAATTGTTTATTACAAATTTTATAACCTATTGAACACGAACGATTCAACATCTTACGGAACGGTGTTAAACGTATTGAAAAAAAACGAAAAATGGTTCCCAAAAACTGAGTTGCAAAATCTGTATAACTACCTGCAAAATTACTGCATTGAAAAAATAAACAAAGGCGAGCGTTCTTTTTTGAAAGAGCTTTTCAATATTTACCAATCACAGTTGGAAAAAGAATTGCTGTTGGTGGACGGCTTTTTACCCGAATGGCATTACAAAAACATTGTGACCACCGGCTTGCGTCTCCACGAAAACGATTGGGTGCTTCAATTCATTGAATCTTACAAAAAGAAATTGAAACCCTCCGTATTGGAAAACGCTTACAGCTATAACCTCGCTACATATTTCTACAATATCCGTCAGTTGGATAAGGTACTCGATTTGCTGATAAAAGTGGAGTACACCGACATCCGCTACAATCTGGATGCTAAATCGCTTCTCTTGCGCACCTATTACGACCTCGAAGAAGACGAAGCTTTGTTTTCGTTGGTAGATTCGTTTCGCCAATTTCTAAAGCGCAACCGGACCATTTCCGAATTCCAAAAAAGAGGCTATTTCACTTTATTGAAATTTTCCAAGAGAGCGTACCA
The DNA here is from genome assembly GCA_964549665.1 of uncultured Saprospiraceae bacterium. Classification (GTDB taxonomy): domain Bacteria; phylum Bacteroidota; class Bacteroidia; order Chitinophagales; family Saprospiraceae; genus CAZJYF01. The sequence continues at coordinate 5,352 of CAZJYF010000253.1, read as the reverse complement.
AATAAAACTAAAATTGAATTATGCCGGCAAAACGAAATTGAAAACCGATTTCGCGAGGTTGAAAAAGGAGATGGCTGGCTCTGAAGCCATTTTTAATAAAGGTTGGCTGGAAAGCAAAATGGACGAATTGCACAATTATTTGAATTGAAAGCTGAGACCCGCGCTTGGCGAATAGCCCAAGACTTGGTGGTAGCTGGAGGCCACGTCTATTTTCAAGCCATCTTTTATTTTGAAACCAAGCCCAAAACTCGCCTGCGTAGGTTCTGTTGAAATGCCCGTTCTGAGGTAAACTCTTTCCTGCACTTGATATTCAATGCCTGCTTTAACCCTTGCTGAAAAAGAAATTTCCTTTTCCAATTCCACAACCAAAACTACTTTTTCCGAAGGCTGATAAGCTCCGCCAAATCTAAAGACAGTCGGCAGGTTTTCACCCTCGTTCAGTTTTGTTCTTGCTGGATTGAAAAGGTGTGTAGCTAATCGAATATTTTTTGATATCCGCATCAACAAACCTAATTCAAAAGTGAAAACCCCTTTGTTTCCGTACTCTGCAATTTTGGTGTTCAAGTAATCAAATTGAACCCCGATAGAAAAGGTTTTCAATAATTTGCGGGCGTAAGCAAGCCCGATTTTTTGTTCGTTGAAAGCACTAAATCCAAAATAGTGAACACCCAAACCAAAGGTTCCCGAGCGCGTAGGGATGGCTAGTCCTGCGACAAAAGAAGAAAGGTCGGATAAATTGAAACGTCGTTCAGAGGCTGTCGTGGCAGAAGCCCGTTTCAAAAAAGCAAGCCCTGCCTGGTTGGCGAAAATGCTATGAATATCAGTAAAAGTAAGTGCAGCATTCCCCATGCCTGCCCCCCTCGCCCCCGCAATGGGAGAAGGGCCATTTTGAGAAAAACCCAAACAAAAGAATGAAAGAAAAAGGGCAGTGACTATCATTCTCATATTGCAAATGTAGCCTTTATTGTTAAATTTGTGGCGAATGCATATACCAAACGAATTCTTCCATGAAACGACCTTTTATCATTGGGATTACCGGGGGTAGTGGTTCGGGAAAGACAACCTTTTTGAGATACCTTCGAGCGACTTTTTCGGAAGAAGAAGTTTGCGTCCTTTCCCAAGATGATTATTACCGCCCCTACGAAGAGCAGGACCCGGACGAAAAAGGTGTCAAAAACTTTGACCGCCCGCGTTCGATTTATAAAAAGGATTTTTTTAGGGATGTGCGAAAATTAGTAGCCGGTGAAACCGTTACACGTCTCGAATACACATTCAATAATAGAACCACCAAACCCAAAATGCTCACTTTCCAGCCCGCACCCATTCTCATTATCGAAGGCATTTTTGTTTTTCATTTTAAAAAAATGATGGAATTGTTTGACTTGAAAATTTTCCTCCACGCCAAAGAAAACCTTAAGGTAATTCGCCGCATTAAACGAGACCGGGAGGAGCGAAATTATCCCTTGGAGGACGTGCTTTATCGCTACGAACACCATGTGCTTCCCACCTTTGAAAAATATATTCTCCCCTACATGGATGAGGCTGATTTAATCGTGAACAACAACGCCCACTTTGTAATGGGGCTTGATGTGGTGGAGGGTTTTATTTCCAACAAATTGAGGGAACTGCAATTGAAAGCTCAACCAAATCCTGGGTTTTAATTTTCCAATTTTACTTTTTTTGATAATTAACTGTCCCGTTTATAAAGGGCTCCAACCTTGTATTGGCGTGACGCCAACTGATTTTTCAAATTTGTCATTTCGGAGATTATCGAAGAATAATAGGTCCTAAAAACTAATTTTCGTTAAAAAGGAGGGGAACTCTTTGTGCGAAATATATAAATTAGTAATTTTACCTATAATAATTTTTTACTTTTAAGGTAAATTGTTTTAAGACTCATCCTTTTTCTACTTTCAAAAACTGATTTTATCGAATTTTTTTTGAGATTCTTTGGATTCTGCTCTGGCGGGGCTAGTTTGTTCATGGTACCAAATCCTTCAAAATGGTTTAGGATTTTAGACGTTGAGGTATTCATGGAAAAAGATTAATTCAAAAAATGTCCCCCGATAACCGTTTGATTTGCGCAGGCACTGGCTCAAAAAGGAACTACTAACTTGTCTTTTGTTTTTTATTGGTAAATAAGGTAAGAAAAGAATCCCAAAAGGATATTACAAATTGATAATCCGTGTTTTCAAGTCAAATGCTATTTCTTTCAACTTGTCATTCGCTTTTGACACTGATTCAAAAAACCTCTATCCATGAAATCACCATCCAAAAGTTCTTATTTGACGAGCAAGAGGATTGCAAAAAGTTTAATATACCTAGTCCTTCTGCTTGCTGGAACGCTCTATTTGTGGGTTCCCTTTCAACCTTATGAATTTGAAAACCCTCTTCCGAAATCATTGCCTGAAGACGAAGATGGAGGCGAAGCCAAATTGGAAGCCTCTCAGGAACGATTTGAGTTGGAATACGAAAAAATGAAAGTCCCAGCTACGGGAAAGGTGCCCATGGAGAAGTTGCTTACCGCCAAAAGGATGGCCGATTTGAAACGAGCTACACAAGTGGAACGAGGGGCTATCCCAAATGTTACATGGACAGAAAGAGGTCCAATTAATGTTGGAGGAAGGACTCGTGCGATTCTCGTCGATGTGAATGATAACACCAACAATACGGTTTGGGCTGGTGGTGTTGCCGGGGGCCTATGGGTCACGACAAATTTTATGGCTGCCAACCCAACCTGGACCAAAATCAATGATGACTTTCCCAATCTGGCAGTTTCTTCCATTGTTCAGGATCCGAACGCTCCCTTTAACCTTTATTTTGGTACCGGGGAGGGCTGGTTTAACGGAGATGGAGTTCGGGGGTTGGGGATTTGGAAATCCTCAGATGGAGGAGCCTCTTGGAATCAACTGCCGGCAACAAACAATAACTCCATATTCCACTATATCCAGGATTTATTGATTGATAGTAACGGAAACCTATATGCTGCAACAAGGAATGGGGGTGTCCAGCGATCTTCCGATGGAGGAACCTCTTGGAATCAGGTATTGGGAAGCGGTGTTGGTTCCGGCGGAACTCAAAGGGCCGCTGATTTAGAGATTGCTTCTAATGGAGATATTTACGCCACCTTGGGAATATTTTCTACCGGCTCCGTTTATAAATCATCTTTTTCGATATTCGGAAATAATGCCGGAGCTTTAGGTAATTGGACGGATATTACACCGGGTGGAAGTTTTGAGAGAATTGAATTAGCAACAGCCCCTAGTAACCCTGATCGACTTTATCTAATCTGCCAGGGAAGCTCCTCCTCTTCTGCCGATTTTATGTTTCGTTCCGATAATGGAGGATCCAATTGGATAAATTTACCTGTTCCTGGTTTTTGTGATGCGGGAAGTGCCGAACCTGAATTTTCCAGAGGCCAAGCGTGGTATGATTTAATTGCCGCAGTTGACCCACTCAATGCAAACCGAGTCTTTATCGGAGGCGTGGACGCTCTTCGGTCGGATGATGCGGGCCTTACCTGGACTCAAATAACAGGCTGGGCACAAGATATTTTTGATTTTTGTTCAGGTCAGGGCTTTGTGCATGCCGACCATCACGTCATTCTGTTTCAATCAAATTCATCGAGCAACAACCTTATATGGGGAACAGATGGAGGAATTTACTACACCCAAAATGCCACTAATGCACTTCCTTCTTTTTCCTCGAAAAATCTGGGTTATAATGTAACTCAATTCTATTCCTGTGCCATAGACCCAACAGGTGGTGTAGATTACATTTTGGGGGGAACTCAGGACAATGGTACACAGCGTTTTACTAATCCGGGATTGGGAACAACGGACCAACCAACCGGAGGTGATGGAGGCTTTTGCCATATTGACCAAGACAATCCCAACGTCCAAGTAACTTCTTTTACCAATAATAATTACAATATTTCAATCAATGGTGGGGCAAGCTTTTCTGCAGGTCCCAGGAATAATACTGGAAGGTTTATTAACCCGACCGATTACGATAGCGACGCCAATATCCTTTATGGAGCAAATACCAACGGCACATACTTTCGATGGAATAATCCGGCTGCCGGAGGAACTTCATCAGATGTTGTCAACCCTGCAGGCTTTAATGGACAGGTTTCGGCGGTTACAACGGATCCTCACATGGCAAACAGAATCTGGTTTGGAACAGATTTTCCAGCTTTGTACAGGGTTGACAATGCCCAAACAAATACACCGAATGTGACCAACATTACTTTACCCGCCGGAGCTTTGGGCTTTTTAAATTGCATTGATGTTGATCCTTTGGATGCCAACCATTTAATAATTGCTTTTTCCAATTTTGGTGTGATAAGTCTTTGGGAAATCACAAATGCTACGACTGCGAGCCCTACTTTTATCGACGTGGAAGGCGATTTGCCTGATATGCCTGTTCGATGGGTTATGTTTAACCCGTTAAACACGGGACAAGCTTTTGCCGCAACCGAATTAGGGGTTTGGTCAACTGATAATTTAAATGGGGCAAATACAATTTGGGAACCCACTAATGGAGGACTTGCTAATGTAAGGATTGATATGCTCCAATACCGTCCAAGTGACAATCTACTCACAGCGGCAACCCATGGTAGAGGTATTTTTACCACTACCTTACCGGCAAATACTTGTGCCATCACCTCCATAACGACCTCGAATATTTCGGCATGCAACGACAACGGAACACCGGCTAACCCCGCGGATGACTTCTTCACTGCAGATGTCACGGTTGCCTTTACCAATGCGCCTGGAACGGGAATGCTCGAATTGTCCGGTGACGGCAGTGCGAGTGTGGCCGTTGGCAGTTTGAGCAGTGGCACCGCGCATACCTTCAGCGGGGTACAAATGACTGCAGACGGGTCTGCCATTTCTCTCACGGCGAGCTTTTCGGCAAATGCAGCCTGCACCCTGACCAACAACAATGCGGGAAGTGCACCGGCATCTTGTTCGGCACCACCATCGGGATGTGCCATCACCTCCATTGCGACATCGAATATTTCTGCTTGCAACGACAACGGAACACCGGCCAACCCCGTGGATGACTTCTTCTCTGCGGATGTCATGGTTACCTTCGTTAATCCTCCTGGCAGAATGGCACGTTTGATTTTATCTGGTGATGGTACGGCATTTGTGCTCTTGGTCGGTTCATCCACTTCTCATACCTTTCCGGGGGTAACGATGAGTGCCGATGGGGGACCTATTTCGTTGACAGCCACTTTCTCCAATAATTCTGCCTGTACGCTGACCAACGATAATGCGGGAACAGCTCCCGCATCCTGTTCGGCACCACCTTCGGGATGTGCCATCACCTCCATTGCGACCTCGA
>CAZJYF010000252.1:0-6048 GCA_964549665.1 uncultured Saprospiraceae bacterium | reverse complement strand
AGTTCAGGGAAGCAGCCAGTCCTGCTTCTTCCCTGATGGGATGCCTAAATACTAACTTATCATCAAAAGCGTCTAAGACCACTTGGCTTTCCGGTTTAATTTTGCCCAATAGAAGTTGTTTGGACAATTCGTTGAGCACTCGTTTTTGAATGACCCGCTTGATGGGGCGGGCGCCAAATTCGGGATTGTATCCTTCCTGTGCCAGCCAGTCCATAGCTTCGGGGGTCACTATCATTCTAATGTTTTGCTTAGCCAAAACTTCCTCGACCTGATTTATCTGTAATTCGACAATTTCGCGAACATTTGCTTTCGTCAATGGCTGGAACATGATGATATCATCGATGCGGTTGAGAAATTCGGGGCGAACGGCTTGCTTCAACATCTCAAACAGCAAATGCTGCGTTTTTTCAATCATTTCTTCCCGGTTCGCTTCGGTCATCTTTTCAAAATTTTCCCGAATCAAATCCGAACCTATGTTGGAGGTCATGATGATGATGGTATTTTTGAAATTGGCCACTCGCCCTTTGTTGTCCGTCAGCCTGCCTTCATCGAGTACTTGCAACAGGATATTGAACACGTCGGGGTGTGCCTTTTCGATTTCATCGAGAAGCACTACCGAATAGGGTTTGCGGCGCACGGCTTCGGTCAACTGCCCCCCTTCGTCGTAGCCTACATAGCCGGGAGGGGCGCCCACGAGGCGGGAAACTGAATGCCGCTCCTGATATTCGCTCATGTCGATGCGGGTCATCAAATTTTCATCATTAAACAGGTAGTCTGCCAATGCTCTTGCCAATTCGGTTTTCCCTACCCCCGTAGTGCCGAGGAAAAGGAAGGAACCGATGGGTCGCTTTTCATTTCCAAGCCCAGTACGACTGAGGCGGATGGCATCAGAAACGGCTTCTACCGCTTCATCTTGCCCCACGACCCGCTTGTGCAATTCTTCTTCCAGCCGGAGTAGTTTTTCCCGCTCGCTCTGCAGCATCCGGGTCACCGGGATGCCGGTCCATTTGCTCACGATTTCGGCAATATCTTCGGCATCTACTTCTTCCTTCAGCAATTGCTTTCCGGCAGACTGAAGCTCGTGCAGTTTCTTTGTGGATTCCTCGAGCCGCTTTTGAACTTCCGGCAATTTCCCGTAGCGAATCTCGGCTGCCAGGCTGAAATTTCCGTCGCGTTCGGCACGGTCGCCTTCCAACTTCAATTGCTCCATTTCTTCTTTCGCCTTTTGGATGCCCAGCACCACTGCCCGTTCGCTTTCCCAACGCGCCCGGAGGGCGTTGCGCTGTTCTTCCATATTGGCGAGGTCTTCGTTGATTACCTTGACTTTGGCTTTGTCCTTTTCGCGTTTCATGGCTTCCCGCTCGATTTCCAACTGCCGGATTTTGCGCTCTACTTCGTCCAAATCTTCCGGCATCGAATTCATCTCGAGGCGGAGTTTGGCAGCCGCTTCGTCAATCAAATCAATCGCCTTGTCCGGCAAATGCCGGTCCGTGATATAGCGGTTGGAAAGCTGGACTGCGGCGACGATGGCGTCGTCCTGAATGTTGATTTTGTGGTGCGTTTCGTAGCGTTCTTTCAGCCCCCGAAGAATCGAAATGGCATCTTCTTCACCCGGTTCATTTACTGCCACAATTTGAAAACGGCGTTCCAGGGCTTTGTCCTTTTCAAAATACTTTTGGTACTCGCCCAAGGTCGTGGCACCGATGGCCCGCAATTCGCCACGCGCCAGGGCTGGTTTTAAAATATTGGCGGCATCCATGGCGCCCTGTGTTTTTCCGGCGCCTATCAAGGTGTGGATTTCATCGATGAAAAGGAAGATGTTTCCCTCGGCAGCAATCACTTCCTTCACCACCGATTTTAGGCGCTCTTCAAATTCGCCCTGATATTTTGCGCCTGCGATCAAAGCTCCCATGTCCAATGCAAAAATTTCTTTTTCGCGCAAATCCTCCGGCACATCGCCATTCACAATGCGGTGGGCCAAACCTTCGATGATCGCTGTTTTCCCAACCCCCGGTTCTCCAATCAGGATTGGATTGTTTTTGGTGCGGCGGGCGAGAATGTGCAACACCCGCCGGATTTCTTCGTCCCTTCCAATCACCGGATCGAGTTTGCCACTGCGGGCACGCTGGTTGAGGTTGATGGCGTATTTGTTCAGCGCGTTGTAACTGTCTTCGGCGCTTTGGGTCGTCACCTTGCTACCTTTGCGGAGGTCTTTGATGGCTTCTTTCAACCCTTTTTCTGTCAAGCCGCTATCCTTTAGCATTTGGGAGACGCTGTCTTTGGTAGCCAAAATACCGAGCACCAAATGCTCCAAAGCCACGTACTCGTCGCCAAATTCTTTAAGGAAAGTTTTAGCTTTCTGAATCGCTTCCGTTGCTGTCCGGGAGAGGTATGTATTGCCACCACTGACTTTTGGGTAGGACTGCACAATGCTGTCAACCGCTTGTTTCACGTGGTTGAAGTTGATACCCATTTTTTTAAAAACAAAGGGCGTCACATTTTCATCCACTTCAAAAATTCCTTTGGCGAGATGTCCTAATTCGATGGATTGCTGTTGGTTTTCCATCGCCAACTGTTGCGCTCGCTGAATCGCTTCCTGCGATTTTATGGTCAGATTATTTAAATTCATAATAGATTGATTTTTTAACCGGAAATTCATTTCCAATTGGATTTTTAAATAAAAAATGGAAGAAAACCACCGGTGGAAGTTTATTGAAAATTCCCCTCCCTATTCGATTTACTGCAATTAATAATTGTTTTCCGCAGCGTGAGCCTTTTTGATATTTATACAATAATTAGTAACTTAAAAAAGAAAAAAAATGACTCTCTTTCCATGAAATTCCAGGAGAGGGAGGGGGTTAAATTTACATGGTAAGAGCCTCAATGGGTATGCCAACCGAGAATAGCTGCCAAAAAGAAAAGAGACGTGTGTTGTTTGTGACTATTTGTCTTCGATTTTCGAAACCGCCGTGTCACATTGGCACTTAACGGGTGGAATTTCCAAAAGGGAATTATTTTATTTTTTTCAAAAAATGAATTCCATTTCAAATTTCTCAAACATTTTGGCTTGAAAGGAAGGTTGTGTCCAAAAAACTTGACCAACGGTTAAGTCCGTCCGATGAAATTTCCCATTCACCATTTAATTACCTAGAAGCTTTGATTATCTTTGGCTGGGCATAGAGAAGCCCTTTTTGTGTTTTCTCTGAATGTCTTGCTAAATTACTTAAAGTCAAAGTTTTGCAGTGCGAGAGGAAATTTTAAGACTGCCTTTTAGAACGTCCATTTTTAAAAATACCCTTCAATGACCTACGACAATTTTACCATTAAAGCCCAAGAAGCCATTTTGAAAGCCCAACAAATTGCCGGGGGTTACTCGCAACAGTCCGTTGACACGCCCCACCTGATAAAAGGCATATTGGAAACCGATGAGAACGTCGCTTCTTTTTTGTTGCAAAAAGCAGGGGTCAGCGTTCCCATTTTAAAAAAGCAACTCGACGATGCGGTAAAGAATTATCCCAAGGTCGAAGGCACGGAAAAGCAATATTTGACCAAAGAGGCAAATAGTGCCTTGAGTCGTTCAAAAAAAATGCTCAAAGAATTTGGCGACGAATACATTTCCATCGAATTGATGATTTTGGGCATCCTTCAGGGCACCGACAAAGGGGGAAAACTTTTGAAAGAGATGGGGCTGACGGAAAAGGCTTTCAAAGATGCCATCAAAGAGTTGCGCAAGGGCGAAAAAGTGACCGACCAAAGCGCGGAAGCGCAATACAACTCGCTTTCCAAATTCGCGATTAACCTCAACGAACAGGCGGAGACGGGCAAATTGGACCCCATCATCGGTAGGGACGAGGAAATCCGGAGGGTATTGCACATCCTTTCGCGGAGAAAGAAAAATAATCCACTCCTCATCGGTGAAGCAGGTGTCGGGAAAACCGCCATCGTGGAAGGCATCGCCTGGCGAATTGTGAAAAAAGATGTGCCGGAAAATTTGCGCTCCAAGAAAATTTATACCCTCGACATCGCCTCTTTGATTGCCGGGGCAAAATACAAAGGCGAGTTTGAGGAGCGCCTAAAGTCCGTCATCAAACAGGTGACGAAATCGAATGGCGAGATTATTTTGTTCGTTGATGAAATCCACACCCTCATCGGCGCGGGCGGAGGTGGCGGTGCAATGGACGCTGCCAACATCTTGAAACCCGCCCTTGCGCGTGGCGAATTGCGGACAATCGGAGCGACTACCCTGGACGAGTATCAAAAATATTTTGAAAAAGACAAAGCCTTGGTGCGTCGCTTTCAGACGGTTTTAATCGATGAACCGAGCATCGAGGAAACCATTTCCATCCTTCGGGGCTTGCAGGAACGCTACGAAGTTTATCACAAAATTGAAATTCTCGACGAAGCACTTATTGCAGCCGCCGAGTTGTCGGACCGCTATATTTCCGACCGCTATTTGCCCGACAAGGCGATTGATTTGATGGATGAAGCTGCCGCAAAATTGCGATTGGAATTGGACTCTGTGCCCGACGAAATTGATGAATGGGACCGCAAGGTGCGCCAACTTGAAATTGAAAGAGAAGCCATCAAGCGGGAAAAAGAGGACAAAACATTGAAAGGCATCAATGCCCAAATTGCCAATGCAAAGGAAAAACGAGACGCCTTGCGGGCAGCCTGGAAGAGCGAAAAAGAGATTGTGGATACGATGCAGAATATCAAAAAGAAAATCGAGGAACTCGAAATGGAGGCAGAGAAGGCAGAGCGCGATAGTGATTTTGAGACGGTCGCCAAAATTCGATACGGCGAGGTGGAAAAGCAGAAAGTCATGCTGCGGGTTGCCGAAGAAAAATTGGCAGAACTGCCGGAAGAAAATCGCTTCACCAATGACCAGGTTACGGCCGACGATATTGCCGAAGTAGTCAGTCGTTGGACGGGCATCCCCGTGAGCAAGATGCTGCAAAGCGAAAAAGACAAACTCCTCCATCTGGAAAACGAACTCCACAAACGCCTTATCGGGCAGGACGAGGCGGTGCGCGCGGTGTCGGATGCGGTGCGCCGAAGCCGCGCCGGCTTGCAGGATGCGGACCGCCCTATTGGCTCCTTCATTTTCGTCGGACCGACGGGCGTGGGCAAAACGGAATTGGCGAAGGCTTTGGCCGACGTGCTTTTTGACGATGAGAAAGCCATCACCCGCATCGACATGAGCGAATATCAGGAGCGCCATGCCGTGTCGCGCTTAGTGGGCGCCCCTCCCGGCTATGTGGGTTACGACGAGGGAGGGCAATTGACCGAATCGGTTCGCCGCAAGCCCTATTCCATCATCCTTTTGGATGAAATCGAAAAAGCACATCCCGACGTCTTCAACATTCTGCTGCAAGTGCTCGATGACGGCCGTTTGACGGACAACAAAGGGCGAGTGGCCAATTTCAAAAATACCATCATCATCATGACCTCCAACATGGGCGCCGATTCCATTTTAGAAAACTTTGAAGACCTCGACGCCCTCGGCGAAAAGCACCGGATGGAAATCATCGAAACGACCAAAACAGAGGTCTTCGACGCATTGAAAGAAAACCTCCGCCCCGAATTTCTCAACCGGATTGACGAACAGATCATGTTCCTGCCGCTGACGGAAAAAGAAATCCGGCAAATTTTGGTATTGCTATTGAAAAAGGTGGAAAAGATGCTGGCAAAACAAAACCTCAGCATCGAAGTAAGTGACAAGGCATTGGATTTGCTCGGTAACCTCGGCTACGACCCTCAATTTGGGGCGCGCCCCATGAAGAGGGTATTGCAAAGCGAGGTCACGAACGAACTATCCAAGCACCTCCTCGCGGGCGAATTTAGCGTAGGCGATACCATTTACATAGATGCCGGTGCCAAAGGCTTGACTTTTGGCAAAAACGCGGCTTCTTCTGAATCGAAGGAAATGGAAGCAAAACCAACACCCCTCGAAGGGAATACAAAGGCGAAAGGCAATGGGGCCGATGCAAAAGTGGCAAAGCGCCAAAAGCAAATCGAGGAACTAAAAAAAGCAGCAGAGGATGTGAA
>CAZJYF010000251.1:0-6085 GCA_964549665.1 uncultured Saprospiraceae bacterium | reverse complement strand
CTGGACAACGGCATTCCTTTTATGACTGACGGATGTCCCGGAGAAAATGGAGAAGTTGGCTGCACCCGTCCCTACGGGAGTTATCGCCCAAGCGAAGCCTACCGCGATTTTCCCTTTTTGCCAAATGGAATGGACTTGGCAACAATTCGGGAGGAGTTGGATTTGGAGGAGTTAGTAATGTAAAATGCAAAACTCTAAATGTAAAATGTAAAAGTGATTCAAGTTTTTGTTGTTATCCCGGAGTTTCGGGGATTGAATTCATCCTTTTAAATTAAAAAAAATGAACATCATTGTGCCCATCAAGCAAGTTCCCGATTTGGTTGAAGAACTGGAAATAGATTCTTCGGGAAAAGAATTAGACCGGGAATGGTTAAAGTACAAAGTCAATGAATTCGATGACCACGCGTTGGAAGAAGCGCTGCTGCTGAAAGAAGAACTTGGCGGAACGGTGACGGCGATTGCCCTTGACAGCGAAGACATTGACAAGGCGCTGTATGCGGCGGCGGCGAAAGGCGCTGAAAAGGTCGTCAAAGTGACCGGTGATTTTGAAGGATTGGTGGACAGTCATGTGGCTGCCAAAGCGCTGGCAAATGTAATTTCAGGAATGGACTACGACCTGATCCTCACAGGCGTTCAGGCAGTGGATGACCGGGATGGTCAGGTTGGAATTTTGTTAGCCCACTATTTGGGGCTGCCCCACGTCAGCGTTGTCACAGGAGTCCATGTTTCGGGCAGTAGCGCCACGGTTCAAAAAGAATACGGCGGCGGCATGATTGCCGAATTTGAGGTGGCTTTGCCGGCCGTTTTTGGCATTCAGGCGGCGAAGGAAACCCCTCGTTATGTGCCGGTGGCAAAGGTCAGGAGGGCTATGCGCTCCACCAAATTGGAAGAAATCCCGGCAGGCGAAGTAGGCGTTTCGGCAGGTTCGTCTGTCAGCCGGATGTTCACGCCGGAAAGTGGCGGGGGCGCTGAAATGTTGAGCGGTTCGGCAGAAGATATTGCGGGGAAACTTGTCGAGATTATCCGGGGAAAGGGGGTTTGAAATTATCTTATCCTAAAATTTATGATAAATCAGAATACAATCTGGGACAAATTTTAAATGGTATAAGTGCCGACCTAAATTTTGGCAGGCCTGCCTTTTTCATTTTTCAATCAATTAGAAAAAAATAAAATCATGAGCAATAACGTAATCGTCATCGCCGAACACCTTAAAGGGCAACTCGATGACATCACATTCGAGATGCTTGGGAAAGGAAAAATACTCGCCTCAAATTACGGAGGCGAACTGATTGCGGTGCTTCTTGGTAGTGGTGCAAAAGGACTGGCAGACAAATTAGGCGCAGCCGACAAAGTGCTGTATGCTGACAATCCTCAATTGGCTGATTTCAATCCTGAAGCCTATTCAAAAACCCTGGCAAGCGTTTTGGGAGAACGTTCCCCAAAAGCAATTTTAGTGGGAAATACTTCACAAGGAATGGACATCGGCGCAGGTTTGAGTGTTGACCTTGAACTGCCGTATGTAGCTTATGCCTCGGAGGTAAGTTCAGATAGTGTTGTAAGTCAATTGTATGGTGGGAAAATGAATGTCGAATCCAAAATCGAAAGCGATTCTTTTATTGCGGCTATCATCCCCGGTTCTTTTCCTGCCGAAGCCGGGAAGGGCAGCAGTGCAACCATTGAAGAGGTTGCCCCACCGGATTTGAGTGATTTAAAAATTCAATTCAAGCAACTTATCGAGCCGGAAGGAGGCGACGTAGACATAACCGCCACCGATGTGTTGGTGAGTGTGGGACGCGGCATCCAAAATGAAGACAACCTGCCTGTAGTACAAGAATTGGCTGATAAATTAGGGGCGGCGCTTTCCTGTTCCCGCCCGATTGTGGATAGCAAATGGCTTCCCAAAACCCGGCAGGTAGGCAAATCTGGTTTGAAAGTGAAGCCCAAAGTTTATATCGCCATCGGCATCAGCGGTGCACCGGAACACATCGAAGGAATGAAAGATGCCGACTGCATTATCGCCATCAATACAGACCCAAATGCACCGATTTTTGATTACGCGCATTATGGCGTGACGGAAGATTTGTTCGATGTGGTGCCCGCTTTGACGGAGAAGTTGTGAATAAAAAAATCATTTGTTCAAAAAAATGATTAACTTTAACAAGAACTAATTTCGTTAAAATCAAAAAAATGAAAGATTTAATTATTTCAGGAGAAACCTTGGTGAAAGCTAAAATAACTCCAGAAAAATTACTTGTTGAGTTAGCAGTTTATTTGTATGAAAAAGGCAGAATGTCAATTGGGCAAGCAAAAAGTTTGTGTGGCTTAAACCAGATTGCCTTTCAAAAGGAATTAAAGAGCCGAAGGGTATATTTGAATTATGGAGTCAAAGAATTCGAGGAGGATTTAAAAACCTTGGGAATAGGCAGTCATGGTAGTCATTAGCGATACCACCACCATAACTAATCTGCTGAAAATTGAAAAAATTCACATCCTCAAGAATTTATTTGGGAAGGTAATTATTCCACAAGCGGTTCGGGATGAACTTGGAATTGTAGAGCATCATGAAGAATTTCTGGCTTCCTGCGATTGGATTGAAGTTTCCAGCGTAATTGATGTTCAGCATGTCGCGGGGTTACTCGCGGATTTGGGTAAGGGGGAAGCAGAGGCGATAGTTCTTGCAATCGAACAGCAGGTAGATTATCTTATCATTGATGAATTAAAAGGTCGTATAAAAGCGAAAGAACTTGGGGTTCCTATTATTGGCCTTTTGGGCATTTTGACGGAGGCAAAAAAGGCAGGTGTCATTACTTTCGTTAAACCTGTGATCGATGAATTAACAGAAAAAGCCAACTTCTATATCCATCCAAACCTTTATCATTTTGTGATAAAAACGGCAGATGAAAAGTAATTAAAAACCTGCCGAAAAGGAAGCCAAATACGAAAATACCAATACTCTAAACATTCATAACCATGGAGGAAGCAACCAGAGAAATTTTCCGAAATTTTCCCACCTGGATGCAGATCACTTTTTATATTGTCAGTCTGTCAACCGTCGCTTTTTTCTTATTTGGATTTTGGCAGCGATACAAAAAATACAAGCGAGGCAGGGATGCCGGCCGTTTTAACAACCTCCTAGGGAGGTTTTTCAAAGCCCTGGCAACCATGACCACCAATGCCACCGTTTTTAAACGGGATGCCTACGCAGGGGTGGCCCATTGGATGATTTTCTGGGGCTTTGTCGTTCTGTTTATCGGCACCTGCATCGTCGCCCTGGACCATGATTTCCTCGAATTGGTTTTTGGCTATCGATTGCTAAAAGGGACATTTTATCTGTGGTTCTCCCTCACTCTCGACATTTTTGGCGTGCTGTTTATCATCGGTTTGCTGCTGATGATGTTTCGCCGGAGTAGCAAACCTCCACAACTGAATTACAACCGCCCTGATATGAAACCGGACCAATACAACCGTTCCGGCTATAAAAAGGACGACAAAACCTTCCTTTGGCTGTTGCTTATCATTGCCATCACCGGCTTTTTGCTGGAGGGTTTGCGAATCGCTGGCGACGGCTTTCCCTCGTTTGAAGTTTGGTCGCCGGTCGGCTATGGCATTGCGCATTTGGTTGATAGCCTGCCCGCCAACACCCTGCACCCCTACGTTTGGTGGTTTCACGGCATTATCGTCCTGATTTTTATCGCCTATATCCCCTACTCGAAAGCGATGCACATGTTGGTTGATTACGCCAATCTGATGTTCAAAGATGATATGGTTTCCAAGAAATTGCCGCGCGTTTCGGAAGAGAAAATGAAAGAAGGGATGGGTTATCTGAAAATCGAGGATTTTACCTGGAAAGAATTGATGGATTTCGATTCCTGCACCAAATGTGGGCGTTGCCATGTCGCCTGCCCGGCGAATGCCTCCGGCGCTCCACTCTCTCCGCGCGATTTGATTTTGGATATGCGCACTTTCGTTGACTCCACTACCGGCACCTCGGAATGGTTCAGGCAAACGTTTCCCAACGGAAGTAAAAGCAATGGTAAAAAAATCGCCATCGCAGGTGACATCATCAAACCGGAAACCCTGTGGGCTTGCACTACTTGCATGGCCTGTGTGGAAGCCTGCCCGGTGGGTATCGAACACCTGACGAGTATCGTGCAATTGCGGCGAAGCCTCGTGGAAGATGGCAATATGGAAGATTCCCTTCAAGATACTTTGATGAATATCGGCGACTACGGCAACTCTTTCGGGCAGTCGGAACGGATGAGGGCAAAATGGACAAAAGGGTTGGATTTTAAAATTAAAGATGCCCGCAAAGAAGAAGTGGAATACCTTTGGTTCGTGGGCGATTTTGCGTCTTACGATGCGGGCGTTCAAAATATGACCCGCAAAGTTGCCGGGCTTTTCAACCAAATGGGATTGGACTTCGGCATCTTGTACGATGGTGAAAAAAACTCCGGCAACGATGTTCGACGAATCGGGGAAGAAGGGCTTTTTGAAATGTTAGCTGAAGACAATATTGCGACTTTTGAGGATGCGAAATTTAAAGAAATCGTCACCACCGACCCGCATTCATTCAATACCATAAAAAATGAATACCCCGACTTCGGCGGCAATTATTCCGTTCACCACTACACAGGGCTTCTTTGTGAATTATTGGAGGAAGGCAAATTAAAATTATCCAAAAAACTAAGCCACTACAAAGTGACTTATCACGACCCGTGTTATCTCGGAAGGTACAATAATGAAACCGCTGCCCCACGCCGGCTTTTGGAATTATTGGGCGTGCAATTCACTGAAATGCGGCGAAACAAAGAAAACTCTTTCTGCTGCGGTGCCGGGGGTGGTCGAATTTGGATGGATGACTCCAAATTGGAAAAACGACCAAGTGAGATGCGGATTGAAGAAGCGCTAGAAATAGAAGGCGTAAATCTATTCATCGTCGCCTGCCCGAAAGACTACACCATGTATTCAGATGCCGTGAAGACTTCTGGCAACGAAGATAAAATAGCGGTGAAAGACATTATTGAGTTGGTGGAGGAAGCGATTTAATGTAAAATTCAAAATGATAAATTTAAAATTTAAAAGTGACCAGTACCCTTAGAACCTATTTGCAAGACCCTTTCCTCAACCGGCTTTGGCGGGAAGTACGACAGGCTGGTTCTATCAAATCCATTTCATTGGACATTACCCACCTTTGCAATCTTCGCTGCGTGGGATGCTATTATTTTGCAGAGGGGATGGACAACTATCCATCGCCAAAAGACAAGGCCGTTTTTGATGATTTTATCAAAAAAGAAAAAGATCGGGGCACCAATTTCGTGACCATCGTGGGCGGAGAACCGAGTTTGGTTTTAGAGCGGATCAAGAAAATTTACGACAATTTCAAAACGAGCGTAGCGACCAACGGCATTCGCAAAATACCCGTCGATGGCCTCGAAAATTTGCCCATCGGAATCTCGTTGTGGGGCAATCACGATACCGATAGAAAGCTGCGGGGGGGTGATAAGATCAACCTCTTTTCCAAAGCATTGAAAAATTACAGGAACGACCCGCGCGCCTTTTGGTATTACACCGTCGCACCGGGGCATTCGAAGGAAATAGAAGCCGTCGTCGAACAATGTATTCAAAATGGCAATTATGTGTTATTCAACTATTACTCCGACCTCTGCAATTTGGGCGGCAAGCTGGACTTCCGAACCGGTTTTGAAAATGTGCAAGGCGAGATTGACCGGATGATTGACCGCTATCCCGGAAGAATTTTGATGACTCCCTATTTTAACCAAGTCGTTTCGACGAGCAAATTGTTTGACGAACATTGGGGCTACAAGGTTTGCACCAACCTTTCTACCAACCTCAAAATGAATGAAGAACGTTTCCAAAACGGCAAGCCCTACAACCCCCACTTCCGGGCCTATCACGCAGATTTCACCACCACGCGCCGTTGCTGCACGGGCATCAATCGAGATTGCGATTCCTGCTTCGATACCTGGGAACATTTTTCCTGGATTATGATAAACCTTCGAAAACATCTGGGTTCCAAGCGAGAATTTTCAAACTGGCTGACGACGGTGTACCTGTTTTATTTAAT
>CAZJYF010000250.1:0-6093 GCA_964549665.1 uncultured Saprospiraceae bacterium | reverse complement strand
TTTTCAAACGATTACTTTCTCCGATTTGAAAAACACGCGCCACTATTCACCCAACCAATGGAAACAAACCCAAGCAGATCAAGTCCTGAAAAAACTCCAACCCGACGATTTCTTGATTTTACTGGACGAGCGGGGACAAACATTTCGTTCCGTGGAATTTGCAAAGTTCATGGAACAAAAACTACAACTTTCTTCCAAAAGAATCATTTTCCTGACGGGGGGCGCTTTTGGTTTTTCAGAAAGATTGCTGTGCCGGGCTGATTTTAAATTATCGCTTTCCAAAATGACTTTTTCCCATCAAATGGTGCGTTTGTTTTTTTTAGAACAACTCTACCGGGCAATGACTATCTTGCGCGGCGAATCGTATCACAATAAATGAAGCCCAGCTTCTTCAACGACTCTTTGGATTATTAAATGCTGTTTTCTGTTTGCCAAAAAGGAAGCCGTTTTTCAAAACCAGTTGCAAAAGCCAAAAAATGCTTTTCATCAACTGCAAATTAAAAGTATGTCTATCACTCTGATTATCATCATTGTAACCTGCCTGATTTCTTACCAAGCGCTGAACAACCGAAGCGTTTTTCACAAATTGCAACACGCCCCCTATCAGGAAGCCCACCGAAAAGAATATTACCGCTTTTTGACTTCGGGCTTTGTACATGGCAGTTGGATACATTTGGGCATCAATATGTTCGTCCTTTACCAATTCGGGGAATTTATCGAAAATATGTTCGTCATCATTTTTGGAGAAATGATGGGGCGGCTGAATTACCTTTTGCTTTATCTCCTGGCCATCATCTTCGCCGATATTCCCACCTTTATCAAACACAAGGACAACCATCTTTTTGCCAGTGTCGGTGCATCTGGTGCCGTTTCGGGAATCATCTTTGTTTACGTCATATTTCAGCCTTGGTCTATGCTTTTGTTGTTTTTTATCATTCCTATCCCCGCCATCATTGCAGCTATCTTGTTTTTGGTTTACTCTTCCTGGGCTAGTAAAAAAAGGCAGGATTTTATTGACCACGAAGCCCATTTTTATGGGGCTATTTTTGGATTTTTGTTCACCATCGCACTGAAACCCGGTTTGTTTTCGCTCTTTTTAGATAGGCTGATAAATGGTATGCCTTTTTGAATTGTTGAGGGTAGGAATTAAGGTGTTTCCTCGGTGGGATGGTTTAGAGTAAAGGAAACGAGGTGATGCCTTAATTCCTACAACTGATAGTCGCAAAAATAAGCTTCAAAAAAACAATTTTCCATGTTTTTCGTCTTCTCGAAAGTTTTGTTGTTTTTGATAGAACCCTTGAATTGGGTTATCGGACTACTTTTATTCGCCCTTGTCACGAAGAAACCGAAGAGGCGAAAAAGATCGTTGGCACTTGCCACCATCCTGGCAATTTTTTTTACCAACCACTTCCTTTTCAACCAAGTCATCCGACTTTGGGAAGTCAAAACCATCACGATGGACCAAATTCAGGAACCCTTTGACATCGGCATCCTGCTGGGGGGGTATTCCAATCCCTATATTATTCCAGGGCAAGACCGGCACAACTTCAACGAACGGGCTAACCGGTTCTTAAACGCGCTGGAATTGTATCGAGCCGGAAAGGTTCGAAAGCTTTTATTGACAGGCGGTTCGGGCAGGCTTACCGGCAAAAAAACAAGCGAAGCCCTTCACATGAAACCCTTTTTATCAAAACTTGGGATTCCCCCGGAAGATATCATCATCGAAGCGGCTGCCCGCAACACTTATGAAAGTGCCCCCCTGACAAAAAAAATTTTGGATGAGCGCTTTCCCGATGCCCGCTGCCTCCTCATCACTTCGGCCTGGCACATGCGTAGAACGATGGGTTGCTTCCGAAAAGAGGGCATTCCCTTCACCCCCTTCAGCGTGGACTTCATTGGCGAACGAAACCAATTCACCTTCGACAGCCTCCTCCTCCCCGATCATCTCGGGTTTTACAAGTGGAAGTTTTTAATAAAAGAGTGGGTGGGATATGTCGCCTACTGGATGAGCGGGTATTTGTAGCAGAGGCTGGGCGGGAAAGTTTTTAAACTATTCGGTTTTCAAAATCGTCAATTCCACGCGTTGATTTTTTTTTCGCCCCATCAAGGTGCTATTGGAAGCAATGGGTTTGGTCCTTCCGTACCCTTTGAATTGGATTTGATTTTTAGGGATGCCGTTTTTTATAAAAAAATCTGCCAGGACCGCTGCCCTGCCAGAAGTGAGTT
Organism: uncultured Saprospiraceae bacterium; assembly: GCA_964549665.1. Lineage (GTDB taxonomy): Bacteria > Bacteroidota > Bacteroidia > Chitinophagales > Saprospiraceae > CAZJYF01. Next base: position 3,867 of record CAZJYF010000250.1, on the reverse strand, counting down.
CTTCAGCGAAACTGTAGGTGCAGTCCCCGTTGGTATGCACCCCGAACTCAACCATCAGACCGGGATGGGTTTGCAATAAAGTCAATATCCGGTTCAATTCATCGTAGGAGGCCGGTTTCAAGATGGTTTTATTGACTTCAAAGAAAACGCTGTTCAACTGAATGATTTGCCCAGGTTTAATTGGTGCCATCTCAATATTCATGTCTATCTCCCGGAAGACCCGCGCCCCTTTTTTTTCTTTTGGAGGAGGATTCCTGCGCACTTCAATTTTTTTTCGCTTTTGTTCCGTCAGTTTTTCCTTTTGCAACTTGGCAGCCAATTCCTCTCGAAGCCGGGTTTGCCGTTCTTTCGTCAATGCATACTCCAACTCCAAAGCCAATTCGTTTCGCACCTCCTCTTTGAGGTTTCGTCGCATCTGTGCTTTGATTTCTTTGGACAGTATCTTCTTCATCTCTTCTTCCATTTTTTTCTCCCAAGCAGACTGTGGTTCCAGCCTTTCCATTTCCGAAAACCGCTGCTGCACCTCCTCCTTTATCGCCTCCGAAAGGGAGGAATGCAATTGGTTGTCAAAGTCCGAATTTTTAAAAAACTTGCGTTCTCTGGCATTCAACTGTTTGTACAATTTTTCCTTGACCTGCCCCAACAAATCTTTTTGCAGGTCTTTTTTAATTTCCACATAATTCTCCTTCTCCAAAATCCAAAATACATGGCTCTCCATGTCCTCAAAGGTATGCTTTTCCGGCTTTGAAATATTGACCAACGCCTCCTCACTTTCCTTTAAAGCCGAAGGTACTTCTAAGCCTTTGCTGCGAAAATAATTTCGCTTCATTTCAGCCAAAACCACTTCTCTATTGGGAGATTTCGTGCCCTGCAGAATCCTGCGACTACTAAGGGTATCTACTCCCTTCCATCGGACGGACGTATCTATTTTTTGAGGTAGTCGTCCCAATTCTGTCGTTCCCTTCGCAATAAATTCACCGGTCTTACTTTTCTCAGAAGGGATGGCCTTTTTTGGATGCCTTCTATTGTTAAACTCATCCCTCAAATCGTCGAGTTTTGGATCCGTTGAAAAAGAATTTAAGGGAAGGGGCAACAAGTTTTTTTGTCGGATTTTGTTTCGGGCGGTTTCCAAACCTTTCATTTTTAAATCCAATCCATTCACCCTAACCTGCAATTTATCAATCTCCAATTTGGAATATTTCAAAGAATCGGCATTCCCGGATGCCATCGTTTCAAAAGGACTGAAATCCGGTTCTTCCAATGGTTCCCCCAATTCCACGAATTCGCATATTGCAAAATACCCCACCTTTTCCCCTACAATTGACATATCGCTTCCATAAGGCAAAACCAATTCAAAGCTGCCATTTTTTTTAGTATTTAGTCTTTTAAAATTTTCCGAATCAGCTATATTCCGAATGATTAATTTAGCCTCCAAGGGCTTTCGACTTTCGGCACTTATGACCGTGCCCTTGAACAACAACACCGGTTCGGGTCGAAATTCGGGAGACAAGTCGGCCCGAAACAAATCAGAGTTGTCACCGCCAGAATTAGAAGCAAAAAATATAGAATCGGCGGATGCGGGGAGAGAGAAACAGCAATCGTCGGCCGGTGTATTGATTCCCCGTCCTAAATTTTTCGGTTGGGACCAATTTGTCCAACTATCGTCCAACCGCCTACTGACAAAGATGTCGAAACCACCAAAGCTCGAATGCCAATCAGATGAAAAAAAGATAGTTTTGGCATCTGCCGCCAGGAAAACACTGCCCTCTTCACCTACCGTGTTGATGGCAGGACCGAGATTGAGTGGCTTCGTCCACTCCCCGTCCGGTTTGCCGAAGGACACGTACAAGTCCCTGCCACCGAACCCCTCCTCCCGCTCCACCGACATCATCAAAATGCTGCCATCCACACTGACGTGAAAGGCTGACTGCTTGCTTTGATTGTAAAAATCTTCAATTGGAAGCCGTTCCGGTTGCGACCAACTCCGACCGACAAGCCTTGATACAGCGACGGATTCTTTTTGGTCGGAATGGTAAACATCCGTCAAGAATAAAACATTGCCGGAAGGATCCACTCCGACCACCGAATTCGCTTCTTTATTGTTTAAAGGCAGACCAATATTTACAGCTTTACTCCAGGAACTATCCGCTTCAAGGTAGGATACCCAAATGTCCTCTAGGTTTTCTTCCCCAAGGTTTTGGGGGTGGTTTTTTCTCGAAAAATAAAGCGTCCTTCCATCAGGTGAAATAATCGGGTGGCTTTCTGCAAAAGATGAATTCACCCCAGGTCCCAATTTTGAAGATTCGGGAAACAACTGCCTGTATTGAGCAAAATTTGAAATTGGCAGCATCCCTAAACTACCAAAAAGAAATAAAATTAGTCTCATCCAAATAGTTCGTTGATTCGTGGTTCGTCAAATCGGTTTATACATTGATACGTCGAAAAGATGGAGATAGTTGAAACGGCTAAAGGTTTTGATAACAGGAACCGACCACCCAATCGACTTCTCAAAGCATCGACAAAACTCCAAAAAAGCTGCAAGGTAGCTGTTTTCAAAGAGTAATGATAACATTGGAAAGTTGGTTAGGAACGAATGAATAAAAAGCAAACTACTTGTTCAAATCTGTACCTTTGCAACTTCAACTCCAATTAGCATGCAAATTTATTACAAGGATGCCAGGAATTTTCTTTCCAAATTCACACTTGGGCGGCTGTGGAATATCGTGAAAGTCATGTCTTCTTTTGTTTTGACAAAATGGACGGGGAAGCCCATTCAATGGGGGCTGCCTTTTACCATATCCATCGAACCCACCACAGCCTGCAATTTGCGTTGCCCAGAATGTCCCAGCGGCCTTCGGAATTTTTCGAGACCCACCGGAAATTTGAAGGTAGATTTTTTCAAAAAAACAATGGATGAACTTTACAAAGAATTGGTCTATCTCATTTTCTACTTTCAGGGAGAACCTTACATACATCCCCATTTTCTGGAAATGGTTCGCTATGCCCACCGCAAAGGAATTTACACCATCACTTCAACCAACGGGCATTTTTTGAATGATGAAAACGCCAGGAAGACCGTAGAATCCGGCTTAGACAGGCTCATCATCTCCGTTGATGGCAGCACCCAGGAGGTATATGAAAGTTACAGAAAAGAGGGTAATTTGGCGGAGGTTTTGGAGGGAGCCAGAAAGGTGGTGCATTGGAAAAAGAAATTAAAATCGGCAAGCCCTCATCTCATTTTCCAGTTTTTGGTGGTCCGACCAAATGAACATCAAATCCCCGCCATTTATCATCTCGCCCAAGAAATCGGAATGGATGAGGTCAAATTAAAAACGGCCCAGATTTACGACTACAAAAAAGGGAATCCGCTTATTCCCACCTTGGAAAAATACTCGCGTTACCAAAAACAAGCAGATGGTTCCTTCCGGATAAAAAACAAACTCCTGAACCACTGTTGGAAGTTGTGGCATTCTTGCGTCATCACCTGGGACGGTAAGGTGGTGCCCTGTTGTTTTGACAAAAATGCGTCCTTCCAATTAGGGGATTTAAAAAAGACAAGCCTTCGTGAATTGTGGTTTTCAACGGAGTATAAAAGCTTCCGGAAAAAGCTCTTGCAAGGAAGAGAAAAAATTGAAATTTGTGCTAACTGCACAGAGGGATGCCGGGTTTGGGCTTAATGCTTTTCATTGCGCGGAAAAATAAAAACTAAAAAAGCCTCCAACCCAATTTAATAAAAAGACAAAATTATTGCCGGGAATCAGAACAATTTTAAAAATCTTCCGTTGAATAAAATTATTTAGACCGAACGGAACCTCATAAATTGTTACCAACGGTAAAATCGTTTGAATTATTTTTTTTATGAATTGA